>BNVZ01000116.1 GCA_025998475.1 Endomicrobiia bacterium
TCTTACGACCCAGATAGAGTCTTTGTTAATAACTAACCATTTTCTCTTTCTTTGTTGTTCTTTGACTACTTTGTATTTCTTTCTTCTTACCTACTTCTTACCTATTGACATATTATGGGGTGTCTTTATAATCTGCCATCATTGCAACGTCTTTGTCACCTCTGCCTGAAATACAAACAACTATTATTTCATCTTTTGACATTTTTGGAGCAAGCTGCATTGCATAATACATTGCATGCGCAGATTCTATTGCCGGAATAATTCCTTCAGTTTTTGATAAAAATTCAAAAGATTCAACCGCTTCTTTATCAGTCACTGAAACATATTCAGCTCTTTTTGTGTCATGCAGATAAGCATGCTCAGGACCTATTCCTGGATAATCGAGACCTGCTGAAATTGAATATACAGGAGCAATTTGTCCATTTTTAGTTTGGCAAAAATACGATTTCATCCCGTGGAATATACCAATTCTGCCTTTAGCAATAGTGGCCGCTGTTTCAGGAGTATCAATGCCTTTTCCTGCAGCTTCACAGCCTATGAGTTTAACTTTTTTATCATTTATAAAATTATAAAAAGCACCTATCGAGTTTGAACCGCCTCCAACACAAGCAATAACAACAGACGGCAGTTTTGATTCTTTTTCAAACAACTGTTCTTTTATTTCTTTGCTTATGATGCTTTGAAAATCTCTTACAATTTCTGGATAAGGATAAGGCCCCATTGTAGAACCTAAAACATAAAAAGTATCGTCAATCCTGCTGCTCCATTCTCTCATTGTTTGGCTTACAGCATCTTTTAAAGTTTTCGTACCGGTTTCAACAAAGTTTACTTTAGTGCCCAATAGCTGCATTCTAAAAACATTTAAAGCCTGCCGTTCAATATCTTTTTGTCCCATAAAAATTTCGCATTCCATATTAAACAAAGCGGCAGCAGTAGCTGTTGCAACTCCGTGCTGGCCAGCGCCTGTTTCTGCTATAATTCTGGTTTTGTGCATTTTTTTTGCAAGTAAAGTCTGCCCTAAAACATTATTTATTTTATGAGACCCTGTGTGATTTAAATCTTCTCTTTTTAAATATATTTTTGCTCCACCAAGTTTTTCCGTAGCATTTTTAGCAAAATACAATCTTGACGGCCTGCCTGCATATTCATTAAGCAAATATTTAAGCTCATCATTAAATTGCTTATCATTTTTAAAATGATTGTATGCCGTTTCTAATTCATTTACAGCACTCATAAGAGTCTCAGGTATATATTGACCACCATATATTCCAAACTTTCCTTTTGACATTATGTTGTCTCCTATTTTGTATTAGAATATTTTCTAACAATCTGTATTATTTCTTTTATCTTGTTCAAATCTTTTATTCCATCAGTTTCAACACCACTGCTTAAATCAATGCAATAAGGTTTTAGTTCTGTTAATGCTTTTTCTATATTGTCCTTATTTAAACCACCCGCAAGAAAAAATGGTTGTTTATATTGTCTAATCAAGTTCCAATCAAAAACTTTCCCACAACCTCCATATTCAAAATTGTTGTACATATCAAAAAGAGTAAAATTAGCTTTTGTTTTAATATCACGTATCTTTTCTTTAACTCTAACAACTTTTATAATAGGTTGTTTTACTTTTTCTTTTAATTTAGATATATAAATTTCGTCTTCATCCCCGTGAAGCTGCACTAAATCAATAATACAATCTCTATATAAGTTCAAAATATTATCTACATCTATATTTACAAATACTCCAACCGTTTGAATTTCTTTATTAAGCAAGGATTTCAATTTTGTAGCAGTATTAAAGTCTATTTTTCTTTTTTCTCCTGCAAACACAAATCCTACATAATCAGGTTTTGCAATATTTACAAAACCTATGTCTTCTTCTCTTTTAAGACCACATATTTTTATTTTTGTCATTTTTCTATTTAAGACATTAGCTCTTTAAGTTTTAAGTTAATACTGTTGCTTCTCATTAATTCTTCACCGATCAAAACAGCATTAACATTGTTTGCTTTTAGTATGTTTATGTGTTCTTTTGTTTTAATGCCACTTTCTGAAACAAAAATTTTATCATCAGGAACAAGTTTGCGAAGTTTTATACTATTATTAAAATTCACTTCAAAGTTTTTGAGATTTCTATTATTTACTCCTATTATTTTAGCGCCAATATTTAATGACGTTTCAATTTCTTTCTCGTTATGAACTTCAATAAGACAAGATAGTCCAAGACTATTTGCTATTTCAAAAAAATCTTTTAAAACTTCTTTGTCTAAAATAGTACATATTAAAAGAATTGCATCTGCTCCTATAACTTTGGATTCATATATCTGATAAGAATCTATTATAAAATCTTTACGCAAAACAGAAACGATAACAATATCTTTTATTTCTTTAAGATAATCTTTATTTCCAAGAAAAAAGTCAGGCTCGGTAATAACAGAAATTGCAGCGGCTCCGGATTTTTGGTATTCCAAAGCAATTTCCTTGTAATTAAAACTATCTGAAATTAACCCTTTTGAAGGAGATGCTTTCTTTATCTCGCAAATAAAGTTTATGCCGGGTTTTGATAATGCTTTTTCAAATTTATAACACGACGCCCATGCAATATTCAAAGCTTCTTTTTTTATCGTATCAAAGGATTTTTTACTTTTCTCTTTATCTACTCTTATTCTTGTAGCATCAACTATTTTATTTAAAATCATATAAACCTCTTAATTAAAACTATTTGATACTTCAATAAAGTCATTTAATTTATTTAAAGCTTTTTTGCTGTCTATCATATCCTGTGCAATTTTTATACATTCTCTTAGAGTCGCATTGTCATAAAACATATACAAGCATACGGCAGAGTTTAAAACAACTGTATCTCTCTTTGCTCCACTCTTACCATTTAACACGCTTAGTGCAATTTCTTTGTTTTCTTTAGGTGAGCCTCCTATAAGCTCAGACAATTTGCACCTTTTTAGTCCAAATTGTTCAGGGGTAATAAAAAAACTGTTTATTTTGCCATCGTTTACTTCGCAAACTAGTGTGGTGTCAGACAAAGTAACTTCGTCAAGTCCGTCGTGTCCATGAACAACCATTGCTCTCTTTACGCCAAGATTTACGAGCACATTAGCTATAGGCTCAACAAGATTTTCATCGTATACGCCTATAAGTTCATAATTTGCTCTAGCAGGGTTTGCCAAAGGTCCTAAAATGTTAAATATTGTTCTTATGCCTAGTTCTTTTCTAATCTTAGAAACATATTTCATTGACGAATGAAATATCTGCGCCATTAAAAAACATATTCCTATTTTCTCTAGCACTATTTCACATTCATTAGGTGTAAGCATTATGTTTACACCTAATGCTTCAAAAAAATCCGCGCTACCGCATTTGCTAGATACACTTCTGTTCCCGTGCTTTGCAACCGGAACTCCTGCTGCTGCAATTATCAGAGATGATATTGATGATATATTAAACGTTGCAAGTTCGTCCCCTCCTGTGCCTACAATGTCAAGCACGTCAAATTTAGGGTTTAACTTCTGACATTTCTCTCTCATAACCATTGCACAAGCTGTTATTTCTTCTATTGTTTCGCCTTTAAGTCTTAACGCGGTAAGAAAAGACGCAATTTGGGCATCCGTCGTAGCACCGTCCATTATCTCGTTCATAACTTGTTTTGTTTTATCTATTGTAAGATTTTGTTTGTTTACTATTTCATATATTGCTTCTGTAATCATATTAACCTCTATTTTCAAATTTTATAAATTAATAAAATTTTCAATTATTTTTATTCCGCTTTTTGTAAGTATTGACTCCGGGTGAAACTGAACTCCATAAATATTAAAATCTTTATGTTTTATGCCCATAACTTGGGACTCTTCATCTTCAGCTATTACAAGCAATTCTTCTGTGATAGTAGCTCTATC
>BNVZ01000117.1 GCA_025998475.1 Endomicrobiia bacterium
AGATCAACACAACCTTTTTTGCCAGCATCATCATTATCAAAACAAATATATATTTTTGAATATTCTTTTATATTATCAATCCATTCTTCCTTAAAAGTGAGTGCCCCTGCTGTGGAAGTAATGGCAGTATACCTTTTGAATTTAATAAAATACAGTCAAATTCTCCTTCGCATATAAATATTTTTTCTCTGTCCAGACTTTTTATTATATTTTCATAATTATACAATACCGCATTCTGGCCTTTAGGATAAAATAAATATTTCTCCGTATCTGTAGTATCTTTATCATTGGGATCTCTTCTTAATTTAATATAAATATACTTGCCTTCTTCATCTTTTATGGGTATAGTTATCCATTTTTTGCCATAAAATTCACCATAACCTAACATATATTCGTTTATAATATTATCATCTAACTTTCTATCATTAAGATATTTTCTTATTTCTGCTGGTATGTTAGAATTACATTTCTTTATCAAAGTTTTAATGTCAACACTTTTTTTTGTAGGTTTATTCGTTAAGTTGTTCATTGTATTATAATCTCCTATAAATTTTGCCAATGTTATTATGTTTCCTTTTACTCCACATTTCTTACAGTGATATTGTCCGTTTGAAGCACTAAAATATAAATGTCCATCTTTAAGATTTTTTTTTGATATATCACAGTCATTAAATATGCACCATGTTATAAGTTCATTATTTCTATCGACAAAATCAATATTTTTTTGGTATAAATAATCTGCTATTGGAATTGTTGTAAAATCTAACATTCATAACCTCCCAAAATTTTAACTAAATTTATTAATACTGCTGCTTTTTTCAGAACCTCATTTTTTTCTATTTGCCTGCCAAACTTTTTTTTGTAAATATCTTGAAATTTTAAGATATCAGTTTCGGTAAGATACATACCAGCCTCTCAATTTTTAGATTAACATCAATATAAAAGGCTGGCTGGCTATTAATTTCTCTTTGCTTGCTAGCTAATATTATTATGTCTTCAATATTCTTTTCTATTTAAAATGAGTTTTTGCCCTTGTGATGTGGACTTTAATATGTATTCTTTAATTTGACCTTCACTATTTTCAAATTTAATAAAAATAGGCAAATCATTATGTTTTATTTCGATTTGCGTACCTTTATTAAAGTTAATGTGACAATGTGACATTTGAATATCTCCTTTTATATGGAAGCGGACAGGTGAACAAATTCTTAAAATTTTTTTTATTTAACTCTATTCAAAAATATATAATTCTTCAATATCCAGTGCTTGATCATTAGTTTTAACTAAATCATATTGTTGCAATGCAATTTTTATTGGTTCTATATTCATATCAAAAAATCCTTGTACCTTTTTTGCTATAGCGACAAGCTCCTCATAAAGATCTATATTGTATCCGATTATGATATTGGTTTTGCCAGAAACTTCTAATAATGCCTTTATCAATCTATCTCTTGGGATTGTGAAACATGCAGCAAAATAATTAGCTTGAGAACATAAAGGATTAGTTTCTTTAGATGTCTGTAAATCCCTACGTAGTGTTGTTATTTTATCTAATTTACATTCTTGTTTAGAAAGTTGCGTTTGTGAACTTTGACTATATTGCATTAAATATTCTAAATGAAGTAATGCATGGCAGGCTTCATGAAGAATTGTAAAATTCATCATTCTTTGATCTATTACATTTTTACTATCATATTTACTTCTATTTAAAACCACTTTGTCATATTGAGTATATCCCGCTAAATCTTCATCAAGTGTTTCAAATGCTACCTCAAGTTGCCTGCTTTCCGTTTTTCTTATATACTCAGGTAAAAATACCATAATAAATTCATAAGGCTCTATGTTGACGTTTAAATCATTTAGATAATTAGGTTTATAATGTTGTAAAATCCCACGAGCTTCTTTTTCTGTCTCCTCTTTTGTTTTATATTTGGGATTAACCCCATAATTATGGTCATCCATTTATTTATTCCCCCTATCAATATCTTTTATTAAATTTTCGACGTTTATATTGTTTGATTTTATTTTCCTACATAGCGTGGGTATAGCTTTATCTTCAGTTATTATTTTCTTTACATCCTCAGCTATTGGCACAGCTTTCCCTTCTTTTGCTAAATCATAAAAGTTATTTATATCTAAATATTCTTGATTTAATTCTTTTATCATCTTATCTAAATAGTCTTTTGTTGGGGCATTTCTTTTTCCTTGTTCTATGTCTGACAGATATGATGGCGTCATACCTATCTTTGTTGCAAAACCTCTTAAAGTAAAATTTTTATTATCCCTTAATTTTTTAAGATATTTTCCAAAAGTGTTGTCCATGTCGGCCCCCTTAGTTTTTTAAACTAATAATTCATTCTCATGTAAGCATAGTATAGAACATTATTGTATGCATGTCAATAGAATTTTATACTACACAGGATATCTATTGGAAAGCAGCCAAGATTTTTTGACACGAGTGCTAAGCTTTCGGTATTAAATCTCTTACAAAAACCAAAATATTATAATTCATACTTTTACTTAAAACTTCTCCATCAATAAGGACTGAAAACAATTTTCTGATATTTGCAAATAGATAAATTTTAATGTTATCCTGCTGCCTTGTTTGTTTAACAAAACCCCATCGTTAGATCCCACAAAGCTTGACGAAATAAATATATTTAGGTAATACTAGTATTATATCCAACAAATACTACATCTATATATAGATCAAGGTAAGAAAAAAAGAAAATAGGTGTAGTCGATGTAAAAAGAGAACTTGTAACAAAAAGGGAGTGTGAGGATGAATTAAGAAGGGATAAGATAAAGTGTTATCATATATAGAAGGTTTTATATATATAGACGCAAAGTAGATATAGAAAAATAGAAAAAAATAGATCTCATTGGAGAAAAGAACGCTTTTCTTGTAAACAGAAGGGCTGCTACTCCAGAGCGAGTGAAAAAAATAAAAGCAAAACAAGATCAAAAAACAAAACCAATATTACCATCACATCATGATGATGGTGATGATGATACACCAACACCAGTACCACCAACAGCAACAGGAACAGGAACAGCATCATCATCAACACCATCAGGATCACCAACTGCTGTGATACCATCATCATCAACAACACCATCATCTAGTTCGTCAAGCTCCTCATCACCATCATTATCATCATCGTCACCAACACCGATAACATCATTACCACCAACAATGACAATGACACCAAAACAACACCAACAACAACCAACAACACCAGTAGTACCAATAACGGCAACACCAACTCAAGCTCAAGTAGCTCGAGTTTAAGTTCATCTTCAAGCTCAAGTGGTTCCAAGCTCAAGTAGCTCGAGTTCACAAATTTAAGCTCAAACCCAAAACCAAAGCCTAAGCCATCAAGACATCATCGTTTTGTTGCATCTCGAGCGTAGTTTAAGAAACAAACAGATTACCGCAGCGTTAGCGTTGTTAGCTCAGCTTTATCACTTGCTAATTATCGAAATATGTGATATCTTCTAATTGTAACTGTAATAGAAAAATGACAGGAGAAAGCAATGAAAACGAAAAAAGTAATAAGTGCAATTGTTTTATCTGGTCTTTTATGTTTAAGCTCATGCGATAAAAAGAACGCGAGCCTTGTAAACAGAAGGACTGCTACTCCAGAGAAAATAGAAGAAATAAAAGCAAAACATGATCAAAAAACAAAACCAAGTGGTGATGGTGGAACATCTGGTAATGGTGGAACATCTATAGATAATACTGGTAGTGGTGGAACATCTTCTGATGGTAGACTAAATAATGCTGGAACATCTTCTGGTGGTGGGATAAATAGTGGAATATCTGAT
>BNVZ01000118.1 GCA_025998475.1 Endomicrobiia bacterium
ATTTGTTAAAAGGTTCAAAGATGTAGTATGTATCCATAAGTGCCGATAGTACAGAATAATACAGGAATCGCAAAAGACCCTTTGGACTGCGATTTAACTCAGGGTTTCAGGTATTTGTAATTCTAAAATTTAATACTCAAAGTTGTACAAGGGGTCTAATGAACGGCGCAGACTTGACCAGATATTGGGTAAGTTGGAAAGTGGTAAGAAAGTTGCTCTTGTTTCTGATGCGGGCACTCCGGCTATCTCAGATCCGGGATATGTTTTAGTTAAAGAAACAATAAACAGGGGCATAAAAATTGAAGTTTTGCCATGAACAAGCGCAGTGATAACAGCACTTGCGGATTCTGGACTTTCGACTAACGGTTTTGTATTTTGCGGTTTTTTAAAAAGAAAACATGTAAAAATTAGAAAAGAGCTTTCAGAATTCTTAAATTTAGAGAAAACTGTTGTTTTTTATGAATCGCCGCGCAGAATACTAAAAACAGTAGAAATATGCCTAGAGGTGTTTAGCGAAGATGCTGAAATTTGCCTCGCAAGAGAAATAACAAAAAAATTTGAAGAATTTATAAGAGGAACAGTAAAGGAAGTTTTTGAAAATATAAAAAGCAGAAGTAATTTGCTTGGTGAGTTTGTGGTTTTGTTGTATCCGAGAAATGATAAATCTTAAAAACAAGGAGTAAAAAGTTTTGTCTTTTATTGTCACCTCAATGGCTACAGCCAACTAACTTTATGTTGATAAAATTTAGTTGAACTACATTAATAACACGGAGAAAAAAATGATTAGAGTAAGTATTGTAGGTGTAACAGGGTATACAGGTGAGGAGCTTTTAAGAATTCTTTCGAGACATCCAAATGTAGAAATAACAGGGCTTTACGGAAGAAGCTCTTCAGGCGAAAGATATTTAAGAGATTTATATCCAAATTTTGCTTATTTAAATTTGAAGATAGAGGCTTTAGATATAAAAAAAATCACGAATAATTGCGATGTTGTATTTCTTGCTTTGCCACATGCTGTTTCTTTTGAAGTAATTCCAAGTCTTATTGATGCAAGCGTTAAAGTTATAGATTTATCTGCTGATTTCAGATTGAATAATCCCGAGGTTTACGAGAAATGGTATAAAGTAAACCATACTGCAAAAGAATACATAAATCAGGCAGTTTACGGCTTACCTGAACTTAACACTTACGAAATAGAAAAAGCTGCTTTGATTGCTAATCCGGGCTGTTATCCAACTACCGTTGCTTTAGGGTGTGCTCCTGCTATAAAAAACGGTTTTGTAAATTTGCAAGGAATAGTAATAGATTCAAAAAGCGGCATTTCCGGAGCAGGGAGAAAAAGCGCAAAAGAATATTTTGATAGTGAGCATCCAAATTTTAGAGCATATAAAATTGCTGGTGGCCACAGACACGTTCCTGAAATAGAACAAGAGCTCTCAATTTTATCAGGAGAAGATGTAACAATAAGTTTTACTCCTCATATTATGCCCGTTGAAAGAGGAATGCTATCTACTATTTATGCAAACCTTAAAAAAAATGTTGACACGTTTGAGATAATTGAAAAATATAAAGAATTTTATAAAGGCAGACAATTTATAAAGATTTTAGACGATGATACAATGACGGGAATAAAAAATGTTGTAAATACAAACTATTGTGAGATAAGTATGCAAGTTGACAAGAGAACAAACAGGCTTATTATAGTTTCGGTTATAGATAATTTGGTTAAAGGGGCTTCGGGACAGGCAGTGCAGAATATGAATATTATGTTTGGTTTACCTGAATCAATAGGATTGTAATCTTAAAAATAAAAAAACTAAGAGTTTTAGAGAAACCATTTATGCAAGAAAAAATGATATACGAAAAATTTGAAAGAGAGAGAGTAGATATATACTTAGCTTCAATATATAAAGATTATTCGCGTTCGTACTTTCAGAAACTTACAGACAAACAAAAAGTTTTTGTAAATGGCAGAAGTGTTCTTTCAAGTTATAAATTAAAACACAATGATACTATAGCGTTTGAATTTGAAAAAGAAGCGAAACTTAGTATAAAACCTGAAAAAATAAAACTTAACATTGTATATGAAGATGATGATATCGTTATTGTAAATAAGCAATCTGGTATTGTGGTTCATCCGTCATATGGTCATCCTTCAGGCACTTTGCTTAATGCTTTAATGGCGCATTCAAAAGGAAAATATAACCCTTACTTAGTGCATAGACTAGATAAAGATACTTCGGGGCTTATTATTTTTGCAAAAAACGAAAAATCTAAAATTAGTATTTCAAAACAACTTCACAAGAGAGCTGTAAAGAAAATGTATTATGCTGCGGTTAAGGGTACTATTGTAGAACATAAAGGAAGAATAGAAGCGCCGCTTGGCAGATCTCCGCAGAACAGAAAACTGATGTCTGTAAATCCACTTGCAAAAAAAATGGCAGTTACTGAATTTAATGTTATTGCGAGAAAAGACGGTTATACTTTGGTAGAAGTTAGAATTATTACTGGCAGAACACATCAGATAAGGAGTCATATGCAGTACATAAATCACCCTATTGTTGGCGATCAGCAATACAGTGGGCCTAAAGTAATTGACGGGAAATGTTATGAAAGACAAATGCTACATGCTCATAAATTAACATTAACACATCCTAAAACTTCAAAGACTATTAACTTTACCGCTGAACTTCCATACGATATGAAAGAAATATTCAAGATTTAATTAAAGAGTTTCTCTAACACCTACCCTAGGGTATTATTTGGAGCTTTTAGTTGCGAAATTGGGACTGCAATCAAACTTACGCAAAGTTGTCTTTTGGCATGTTTAATTATTAAACTATCGCCCCGCAAGCAAGCTTGCGGGGAACCGCTTAAAGTAGTACAATTAGGCTATGGAAACGCTCGAAAAAGCAGACAGCATAGTGCATATAAGATACACTATCATTTTGTGTAACGCCCATAAGCATAAGAAAAGCTATATTTGGGAATTCAGACGTTGTAATAGCCTAATTCAAATAGACCTCTTAATAACTAACATATAAAAGTACAATAGAAGTACTATGAAACAGAAAAAGAAAGCATGCGGGTCGGGTGGAATGGGTTTAGTATTAATGGGAGTAAAGAAAACATTTGATAAAACAAAGGATAGTCGGGAGTAAGAAAAGATAGGGCAAGTAGGTGAGCAAAGAGAAAATTGAGTACAGAGAATATTGTAAAGATGATGTTTTGAATACTTTAGGGCAATACCCAAACATATTGTCACTAGAGACAGCTACAATGTCAGCAAAAGTTGTGGATATAGACATAGGGTATTAGGAACATAATTATCGTAGGAGACAATGTCAGCAAAAGTTGTGGATATAGACATAGGGTATTAGGAACATAATTATCGTAGGAGACAATGTCAGCAAAAGTTGTGGATATAGACATAGGGTATGCACAAGAAACATTAATGAGTAGTGGGGAATCAACTAGATGGGAATAGGTATTGTTAAGGAAAACTAGTTATCGTAAGGAGACAGTGTCAACAAAAGTTGTGCGTATAGGGCATATAGAGTATTCGAACATATTGTCACTTGAGACAGTTATAATGTCAGCAAAAGTTAAAGTTGTGCATATAGGACTAAAAGCATGTAGAAGAAGCATTAATGAGTAGTGGAGAATATGCGTTAGATGGGAAAAGATTCAAAATAGTACAGAACAGATATATGTCACAAGATACGCTTTGAATTGCAATTTAACTCAGGGTTCAGGTGTTTGTAATTTTGAATTTAACACTTAAGTTGTACAAGAGGTCTATTACATAAAACA
>BNVZ01000119.1 GCA_025998475.1 Endomicrobiia bacterium
AGCCTAAGCATGAGCCCAAGCAGTTCAAACGACAAGTCAGATGCTGGGTCAAATAGTTCGGGCAGTCCAAGTTCATCGTCATCGAGTTCGTCAAGCTCATTTTCGCCATGTTTACCTTCAAAACAACAACTACACCTACCAAAACAACAACTAGAAGGCAAAGGCGAAGGTGGAGGAAGAGAAGAAGAAAAAGGTGAAAAAGAAAAAGAAGATAAAAACAACGAAATAGGCAAAGAAGTAAAAAAAGAAACAGATAAAGAAGTAGAAAAAGAAGTAGGCGAAAAAGAAAGAGCAAATCCAACTCTAAATTCAAACATTCAAAAGCTCGTCAACGCCATCCCCTCCGTAAGCGTCCACGAAGACCGCGATGACCTCATCGAGAAACTCTCTGGCCTCAGCCTCTCTGTTGACGACTGCGATTGCCTCACTAAAGTCTTCCCTCACCTCGGCAGCAACAGTCACAACAGCGCCTTACTCATCGAAATCCTCTCTAAAATCGGCGAACTCAAAGACACACCACAGGCCATCGCCACCACCCGCACCAGCTTCATCAAAATCTTTTCTCAACCCGATCTCTCCCTCAAAGACCGCTGCTGCTTCATCAACGCCCTCTTTCACGCCCTCGTTGTTGATGACCCCGTCGACCTCCCCGACGACCGCCTCAACTTCATCAAAGCCATCTCTCACCCCAACCTCTCCAACGACCACCGCCGCAACTTCATCAAAGATCTCTCTGGATACTACATCCTCGACAACAACTGCTGCCTCAACCTCATCAAAACCTTCTCTCACCCCGACCTCTCCGTCGATCACTGCCTCAACTTCATCGAAATCCTCTCTGACCCCGCCTTCACCGACGGCCGCAGCCTCAACTTCATCAAAGTCCTCTTTGACCCCAGCATCCCCGACGACCGCCGCCTCAACTTTATCAAAGTCGTCTTTAACCCCGTCTTTTCCTACGACTTCAACCGCCTCTTCGGCCGCGCCATCATAGCCCTCTCTGACCCCAATCTCCTCGACGATGACCGCCGCAGCCTCATCAACGATCCCTGTGGCGTTTCCCTTGAAAATTTGTAAAAATTATGTTTCATTACTTTTAATATTTCAGACGAAGTAACTCTATCTACATAATGATGATCACTTTTAACGATTAACTCAAGTATTTTTACATCTTCAACGACACAATCGACTACTAAAACATGTAATGAATATGTTGCCATTTGCTGCCCTTAACTGTCCAGTAAAACGGTTATTTTTCCTCCTTTGGTGAAAGTAGATAGTAGACTTAGTATACTATCACAAAAATAAATATTTAGGGGTAGAAGTATGAAAAGTTTCCAAGCATCATTGGAGTTTGGATTAAAGATAAAAGAATTAAGACAAAAAGAAGGACTAACCTCTACAGAATTTATTCAAGCATTAAAGGACAAGGTAGATTTAAAGATCACTACTGGCTATATAACATACATTGAACTTTATGGAACTATTCCACATTCAAGGATTATAAAGAAATTTGCTCAATTTTTTGATATTAGACCTCCCGCACAACTAAGTGTTAAATTCAAGATTACAAATACCTGAAACCCTGAGTTAAATCGCAGTCCAAAGCGTCTTCTGTAATTACTTATCTATTCTTTAGACTATTTTGAACCTTTTAACAAATACTTTAATGTTTTCTACTATAATCATCTGATAAATCTTTCTATTTAACTCCTTATCTTCTTTTGTCAGCTTTTTAGTGTTTGTTTGATCTCTTTTTTTAGAACTAGTGTGTTTGTATGTATTCTGCCTAAGGTCTCCTAAACTGTATCTGCCATGTATCTTATCGTCTTTCTTTGCATAAATACATACCTACTAAAATAAACTAAAATCGTGCTCCTTGCCCTATTATCGCTGTGCATATTACTTGCTTACCTTTAATTTAACTACTACCAACGGTTATTGTATGTCTATTATTCTTTTCGCTAAACCACTTTCGAAGAAAACTATCCAAAAAGATAACATTAGAGACCTTGGTTTTCACACTAAAATTAGATATGATAGATATGTGAAAAGAAGTTTTTTATATTCGGATTGCCATTTTTGGCAACAAAATAAACAAAACATGTTGAAAAATTTGATAATATAAAGCTGTCGGACAGATAATAAAGAATCAGAATGGATGGAGTTGTTTTGAATAAAGGCAAAAAACATGAGTGTTCTTGTTTCAATAAGAGATTTTATGATGATTAAAAAGTGTTGGTGCTTTGAGCTTAAATAAATCTTGAATTTCCAAAGAAATAATTACGAAATAAATTATCAAAAGATCAAGGAAGTCCGCTATGGAGTATAAGAAAGTTTATTTAGACAACAGTGCGACAACGCCTGTTGATTGTGGAGTTATAAAAGAAATGCAGCCCTATTTTGCCGATGTATATGGTAATGCTTCAAGCTTTCATTATTTTGGAAGAGAGTCAAAGGCGGTTCTTGATAATGCAAGAGCAAAAACGGCAAAATTATTAAATGCATCTCCTGAAGAAATATTCTTTACGGGATGTGGTACAGAATCAGATAATATCGCAATATTTGGTCTGTTGAATGCTTATGCAAAAAAAGGACATATAATTACAAGCAAAATTGAGCATCATGCCGTGTTATATACATGTAAACATCTTGAAAAAAATGGATATGAAGTAACTTATCTTGATGTCGATAAAGATGGTGTTATTTTGATTGAGGATTTTAAAAAGGCGATAAAGGATAATACCCTACTTGTAAGTATAATGCACGCCAATAATGAAGTCGGTGCGATACAGCCTATTGAGCAGATTGCCCAAGCACTCAAAAAAATAAATAGCTTAAGAAAAGATAAAATTTATTTTCATACAGATTCTGTACAAACCGCAGGAAAACTTCGTCTAGATGTTCAAAAACTAGGGGTGGATTTACTTTCAATGTCGGCTCATAAATTTAACGGCCCTAAGGGCGTAGGAGTTTTGTATGTTAAAAAAGGGACAGCTGTATCGTCAATAACATTTGGCGGACACCATGAAAATGGGTTACGTCCAGGAACTGAGAATATCCCATATATTGTAGGTTTTGCAAAGGCTCTTGAAATTTCTAATGATAATATCGAAGAAAATGATAAACATATTTTCACCTTGAGAGAAAAACTAAAAAAAGGTATCCTTGATGCAATTTCCGACGTGATTGTAAACGGTAGTGACAGTAGAGCAGTTTCTAATATTTTAAACGTAAGTTTTAACTACATAGAGGGTGAAGCGTTGCTGCTTATGCTTGACATGCATGGTATTGCTGTTTCTACAGGGTCAGCTTGCGCCTCAGGCACATCCGAGCCGTCGCATGTTTTATCTGCAATGTGTGTTGATCCTTCCGTGGCTCAAGGGGCAGTGCGTTTCTCTTTCGGGCATTATAATACTCTGGAAGATGTTGAGTATACTCTACATATTTTACCCAAAGTTGTAAGTAATCTTCGTTCAATGTCTCCTGTTTGGAATAAAAAAGTTTGAGAATGTAGGAACACTTAAGTTATATCTTTTTTCAAGGGCTTCTTATTACTTTTTTCAAACGGGTTGGTCAACTAACTTCTGTGTCGGTATACTCCTACTTTGCGTTGGCTTAAAAGTATATGTAGTGTGTCTTTGGACTAGCCCCACGGACTGTGTGCGCTGCCTTTTGGTAAGTTTTGTCTGTTTTGTTTGAT
>BNVZ01000120.1 GCA_025998475.1 Endomicrobiia bacterium
GATTAATGAGCTATTGGTGGAATATTTAGTGTATTATAACAATGGCCACATTTGGCGTTAAATCTAAAAACCCCTTTGCAGATCAGCAAGTAAATAATAAAATGTCGCATATGTATTTAACCAATACGTAGCGTTGACAATGTCAGAATTTTTTTGTAAAATCGGCCATTCGGTTATGCGCGCATACCGGAAAATACACGCTTTTTGGAGGGACTGCTTATGGCGGACATAAAATCTTTTCGTGCGCTTAGATATTCAAAGGAAACAATTACCAATTTCATCTGTCCCCCTTATGACGTTGTAAATGATGATGAAAAAGCAAAACTTCAAAAACTTTCTCCTTTCAATATTATAAATATTGAACTGCCTGATTCTCGAGGCAAGAGAAATAAATATCAAAATGCTGCCGATTTATTGCGATCATGGCAGGACGAACGCATTCTTGAACGGGATAAAATTCCAGCCTTGTATTTTTATGAGCAGATTTTTGAAGATCATGAAATTACAATGACCAGAAGAGGTTTCTTTGCTTCTTTAAAATTGGATAACCCTCATTCTGGTAAAGGTTCAGTAAAACCTCATGAAAAAACTCTTACAAAACCTAAGTTCGACAGATTAAATCTTTTAAAGGCCACAAAAACAAATGTAAGCCCCATTTTTGGTTTGTTTGAAGATAAAAATCGTACGGTTGTAAGTATTTGTAGAAAAATAACAAGAAGAACTCCATCAGTGACTGCGAAAGATAGAGAAAGAGTCTTTCATAAAATGTGGATTGTTACCGACAAAGATACAATTGAAACATTAGAAGAATATTTATCAACAAAAGAAGTGTTTATAGCGGACGGTCATCATAGGTACGAAACTGCGTGGAACTATTTGCAGGAAAGAAAAGAAAAAGATAGCAACTATTCACGAGATAAAGAGTACAATTATGTTTTAGCTTGTTTGTGTCCGATGGAAGATCCTGGTATTTCAATTTGGCCTACACATAGAATCATCAAAGCACCTGAGGATTTGGAATCAAATATTGAAAAATATTTTGATGTACATTCTGCGAACGATTTTCAGGAACTTTCTAAAAAAGAAATACAGCCGATGATGATTTTTAAAGACAATAGATATAGAGTTTTGACAATTAAAAAAGAATCTTTTTTGAAGAAAGCCATGCGTGATAAATGTAAGGCTTATAGAAATCTGGCAGTGAGCGCTTTGCATTATGTACTTATTCCCAATGTTGATGCTTCAGAATTTACTTATGCAAAAGATGAAAAAGAAGCTGTGTTGAATGCGAAAAAAACAGGAAGAATTGCAATTATAGTTCCTGCCACTCCGGTTGAATCTTTAAAGGTAATCAGTTCGAAGAATGAAATGATGCCACAAAAATCAACATATTTTTATCCTAAACTTGCCAGCGGAGTAGTTATGGCCTGCATAAAATAGAGGATGTAGGTTGGTAATAGATATTTTTTTAGTAATCAGTGTAGTCTTAATAGCTTGGCTCGGCTGGTCTGTCGGTCTTGTAAGAACTTTTTTTGCTGTTCTTGCAGGATTTATGGCGACTTTTGTTTCGGTTAAGTGTTCATATCAAGAAAGCCTGAACGTTTATCTTGTCTTTTTAGTAACAGCGTTATTTGTTATTATGCTTGGAGCTTTAATTCTAAGAATAGTTAGTTTTTTTTATCTTAATATTTTGGATAGATTGGGCGGCGCATTACTAAGTGTGTGCGTTTGGCTTATTGTATCTATAAATATTTTAATTCCTACGATAGCTCACAGAACTCATAAATTGGACAAATCAACAAGTACGATTTATACCGCTGTTTCTGGTACAATACAGCCAAGAATTTCTATATTTACAGATTATGTACATCCTTTTTGCTTGAAAGGAAAGTTGAGAAACGACAAAAATGAAAGATATTTGTTGAATAAGAATTGAAAAAGGAAAAATTTATTTTTAAAAAAGGTAAAAACAAGTGAGTGATGTAAGAGTAAGATTCGCGCCGTCTCCGACGGGTGATTTGCACATAGGTGGAGTTCGTACTGCTTTGTTTAATTGGCTCTTTGCCAAGAATAAAGGCGGGAAACTTATTGTAAGAATTGAAGATACTGATGAAGTTCGTTCAACAGAAGCGTCTGTCCAAGTTATATTAGATGCTATGAAATGGCTAAATCTTAGTTGGGATGAAGGTCCCGGTAATGAAGTTTCTAAGTATGCTCCTTATTATCAAATGGAACGTAAAAATCATGGAATATATCAGAAATATGCTGATGAACTTGTTGCCAAAGGTTTTGCGTATCCTTGTTACTGTACTCCTGAAGAAGTTGATGAAATGAGAAAGAAAGCGCAAACTGATAAACTTCCTCCAAAGTATGATGGCAAATGTAGAAGTCTTATGTTTGAACAAAGAGAGCAAAAAGAAGCAGAAGGAAGAAAAGCTGTTATAAGATTTAAAATGCCTAAGACAGGAACGGTGGTTTTAAACGATCTTATAAGATGTAGGGTGGAATTTGATAATTCTTTACTTGACGATTTTGTTATTATGAAGACAAATGGCGTACCCACGTATAACTTTGCGTGTGTCATTGATGATTACCTTATGGAAATGACACATATACTAAGAGGTGATGATCATATTTCAAATACGCCTCGTCAAATACAGATTTATAGCGCTTTAGGATGGAAAATGCCTGAATTTGCGCATATGCCCATGATTTTAGGACATGACGGTGCCAGGCTATCAAAAAGACACGGACATACGTCTGTTTTAGAATATAGAAAAGAAGGTTATTTGCAGGAGGCATTAATAAATTATCTTGCTCTGCTTGGTTGGTCAACTGAAGACAGTCAGCAGGTCTTTACGATAGAGGAAATGATTCAAAAGTTTTCCATAGAAAGATGTGGTGTAAGTCCGTCTACTTTTGATCCGGCAAAGCTATTGTGGCTTAACGGTGAAAAAATTCGTTCAAAAACTTTGGAACAGGTATATATGCTGTTTATAGATTGGCTAAAATATACAAATAACGAAAAACTTATAGATGGTTGGGACATTGAACTGTTAAAAAAGGCTATAGCATTGGAGCACGATAAAATAAAACTTCTTAAAGATATTCCGTCTCTTGTAGATTTCTTTTTTACAAAGAATGTGGATTATAAGGAAGAAGCAGTTCGGAAAGTATTCCTTTCCGATAAATCAAAGGATAATGCCAAACTTGTTTTAACGGAAAGTGCTTTAAGACTCAACAATCAAGATAATTTTTCTTCTGATGCTTTAGAGCAGTATGCAAGAGATTTAGCTTTGGAAAGAAATATTAAGACAGGCCAGGTGTTTCATCCTATCAGAGTAGCAATTTCAGGGAGAACGCAGGGTCCGAGTTTGTTTCATATGATGGAATTGATGGGAAAAGAAGAAGTTGTTAGAAGGATTGGTATTGCAATAAACAAGTTCTTCTAACAATTTAGGGCAGATAAAAGAATACAAAACAATGACCCTCCACACAGCAAGACGCGCGGTATCAGCAGTGAAAATTGAAGAGCTGTAATTGTTGCTTTAGATCTTTGACCCCATGTTTAGCAACATAGCCCAAGAGTCCCTTCTGTTTCCTACTCACCTACTGTGCCCAAGAATCCTTCTGT
>BNVZ01000121.1 GCA_025998475.1 Endomicrobiia bacterium
AGTTCAAAATTACTTGCGTCCTTTGAGTTTGAATTTATACTTCGTTACACAGCGACTTGCGTACGTAAAACCAAACCGTACGCGATGTCGCTGTGACCTTGTCTAAATTCAAAATACTTTGCACTCAGGTGAGGTTGCTGCAAAGATACTTGCGTTCCCGTCCCCTCTTTAGTGTAGGTTAAGTTGCTTTTTTAATTTTTGCTTCACAGCCTCGTTACCACGATTTGGAAAGCATTCAAGGGTAAACTAAATGACGAAACGATTTAAAAAGAATATATAGCCCCTAAGGGTGGATTCTTTAAACCTTTGGTTTTCATAAACCATGACAACAAATTGTTTGCGTTTCACGTGAAACATTGAAAATTTAAGTATACTTATCCTATGGCCAACCAATGTAGAATCAGTTAACTATAATACAAACGGAGCATTAAATGAGTAAGATCGTAGCAGTTGCCAATCAAAAAGGTGGGGTAGGCAAAACTACAACAGCAATTAATTTGGCGGCAAATTTAGCAAGCATTGGACAGAAATGTTTGCTAGTTGATATGGATCCACAAAGTAATACAACAAGCGGTCTAGGAATTGACAAAAATACTTTAGAAAAAACAATATACGATGTTTTAATAGATGGAATTGCTCTCGAGGATATCTTACAAGGTACTGTTATCGATTGCCTTGATGTTGTGCCTGCGACTACTGATCTTAGTGGCGCGGAAGTAGATTTAGTTAATATGGAGGATAGAGAGAGAAAATTAAAATTTGCATTGGAAAAATTTCAAAAAGTATATAAGTACATTGTTATAGATTGTCCTCCGTCTCTTGGATTACTTACAATAAATTCTTTAGTTGCAGCTAATACTGTTTTAATACCTATGCAGTGTGAGTTTTTTGCACTTCAAGGTTTGGGACAACTTTCAAAAACTATCCTTGCTCTCATGCAAGACTATGATTTAGAATTAGAAGGCGTTTTGTTTACAATGTTTGATTCAAGAACTAATCTTGCAGAACAGGTTGTTGCAGAAGTTAAAAATTTTTTTAAGGATAAAGTTTACGAAACAAAAATACCGAGGACAATAAAACTTGCCGAAGCGCCGAGTTTTGGTAAACCTGTTTTAATGTATGATCCTTTGGGAAAGGGAGCTCAGGCATATATGGATTTTGCAAAAGAATTTCTTTCTAGACAAGAAGAAGTAAAAATAGCAGACGAGATAAAAGATAAATCTAGTTGAAGTCATTGCAGCTTGCGATTTGATTCATATGGAAATGTAATTTATATAGGAGCTTAATATATACAGGAGAATAGAATATGCAAAAGAAAGCATTGGGCAGAGGATTAGAATCATTAATGCCAACATTAGGATTAAATAAAACAACAGTAGACGAAGTAGTTGTAACAATACCATTAAATAAAATTAGACCTAATAAATTTCAACCTAGGAACAAATTTAATGCAGAAAAACTTCAAGAACTTGCGGATTCAATAGAGAAACACGGCTTAATCCAACCGATTTTAGTGGTTGCTTCAATAATTCCCGGGGAATATGAAATTATTGCAGGTGAAAGACGATATAGAGCCTCTAAACTTGCAGGAAAAAAAGATATAAAAGCTATAGTAAAGCAATCTGCAGATGATAAGCAGAGATTTGACTTAGCACTGATTGAAAATATCCAAAGAGAAGATTTGGATCCAATAGAAGAAGCACAAGCTTTTAAAAGACTTATAGAAGAGTTTGGACATACCCACGAGCAAATATCTGAAGCCGTGGGAAAAGAGAGATCCGTAATTTCAAACACACTAAGACTTTTATCGTTACCCGAAGATATACAGATATTAATAACAGAGGGAAAAATTACATCAGGGCACGGAAGAATGCTTGCCGGCATAGAAGATGCTAGCAAGATAAGAGCGATTGCACATCAAATATTGAATGAAAAACTTTCAGTAAGAGCTGTAGAAAAAATTGCTTCCGATCTAAACCCTGAAAAAAAATCCGGTAAACAGAAAAAACAGGAAGTAGAACTTGCGCATTTAAAAGAAGAAATCCAAAGAAAATTGGGTACAAAAGCAAATATTATTGGTACAAGTAAGAAAGGCAAAATAGAAGTTTATTACTACTCTTTAGATGATTTGGAAAGAATAGTAAAGGAACTTAAAATTTAATCTGTTGATAACTGCGATTAAATTTTTGTTTAAAAAACTGATACGGAAAACACAGCAAGGATATCTTAAAAACACATTAAAAATCAAATATGCTAAGAGTGTCTCTAACCCCCAACTTTGGGGTTGTTCTCATTTTAGTGATTTAAAAATACTGCACTGTTAAAAGTAAGCATGAAGGTATGGCAGTCACTGCAGGAGTAAGAGGTAATACAAGAATGCACAGTACATGGGCAATAAAGATATGTACGTCGAGATTGCAAGAGGTCTAATCTTTTAGTTTTCATAAGTTATCCTTTTCAAAGACACATTCACAGTAGCCTTATCATCTAACGCAACAATACCAAGTGTAGGCACAAGTATCATCATCGTTACTATATCGTATAAATGTAAAATGTTTCTTTTGTATGTAGGAGAATTATGTATTCTTAACCATTTGACTATACAACCGTGACAAAATTAGTGGGGACATCCCCCAAGCATTTTCTGAGATCTTCAAAAGTATCCAAGCAACACAACAATCAGACTGCGGTCTGGTAGTAGCATGTGCAATGAGACGCGCACATCTTGCAGGTGAGCCCAAGTTTTGCACGGTCAGACGCAGCAAGATGCTCAAGTCGTGTGTAGTAGGGGCACAAGGACGCGTTGGCTTTTACGACTAACGCTTTAGGTTCTTGATTTTTCCAGTTGTTAAAAAACTCCTCTAATTCTTTGACTTTTGCGACAAGTTCGCTGACGGTGGTGGTGTAGACCTTGTTGTCGTCGAAGGAGAGTAGGTCGGCGTCGCGGAGGAGGGCTTTGTCGACATCGGTGGTGGCGGCGTCGGCGGCTTTGGCGTGGAGGGAGCGGTCATCAGAGGAGATGCCCTCAACAACTTCGGCGACGACGTATTCTGCAAAGGCAGTGACGAGGTATGCGATGTGGGTGGCGCGGATGCGGGCGGCGATAGCACGGACGATGGCGATGTCGACGGCGTCGGTGGTGGATGCATCGACGTCGGCGCGGGCGGCGTCGGCATCACTGGTGAAGTTTTTGGCAACATCGAAGGCATTCATGTCAGCGTTGACGGGGTTGTTGATAACGGCAACGGCATGTTTGAGAGCTTTGGAGGCAGTAAGGAAGGCGTTTTTGACGGCAGCGGCGATGGCAGTGTTGTCGGGGAAAGCGGCGATAGCGGCATCGAGGGTGGTTAGATCTAGATTTAGAGTTTGCACTTCTTTTATTTCTTCTATTTTCTCTGGAGTAGGAGTTTGCGCTTTTTTCTATTTCTTTTATTTTCTCTGGAGTAGCAGTTCTTCTGTTTACAAGGAAGCGTTCTTTTTATCGCATGAACTTAAACATAAAAAACCCAAACAAAACAATTGCACTTATTACTTTTTTCTTTTTCATTGATTTCTCCTGTTATTTTTCATTGCTTACTCCTGTTATTTTTCCATCACAATTGTAATTAGCAGATACCCGCATACTTCTTTGAT
>BNVZ01000122.1 GCA_025998475.1 Endomicrobiia bacterium
TTCTTTAATAACCAATGTGTTGCCTGTAAATGCGTCGAATCTATCGTTAGCGCAAATGCCTCCGCACAGCACGCGCAGATTTGTGTTGTCTCCAAATTCCGGGGTCCCTGAGATAGTTACTATGTTATCAGTGGCATTGCCTTTGTCATTGCCCTTAACAAAACCGCCAAAAACATCTCCTCCAATCCTTCCGCCATTAATTGTAACTTCATTATTATTTGCGTTTCCGTTACCGATAACAAAACCGCCAGAAACATCTCCTTTAATCTTTCCGTCATTAATTGTAACTATATTCTTTTTTGCATCTCCGTCACCGCGAACACGACCGCCATAAACACTTCCTTTAATCCTTTCGTCATTAGAGGAGGAAGATGCTGGGGCTGGGGCTGAGACTCGTGGTGATGTTGATGAGACACTCGATGCGCTGTCTGTAGATGAAGATATTGTAACTTTATTATTATTTGCATTCCCGTCACCGTCAACACAACCGCCATCAACATTTCCGCCAATTGTCACATCGTTTTTTATAAATACTTTATTATCAAAAGCTGTTCCATTTATTGTATATCCGCCAAAAACACTCCCTATCTCCTTTCCTCCATCAATTTCAGCTCTATTACCACTAACATTAACAACATTTTTTTCTGAGGAAGAATAGGCGCCATTAATGTCCTGACGACTAAAATTGCCTCCGTGTACGATAATTTTGTTGTTTGTCATTGATCTAACATCACTATTATCATCATCAATATAAGCACCGCTTGCCTCTCCAACTTCTGCTCCATTACCGACAGTTAAAGTACATCCGTTTGGGTCTAGGGGAAATATGTTAGCATCATTCGCGGCTCCATCCAGTCGATCTGAATTACCAGCAACAGTCTTTCCATGAATAGCATTAGAGCCAAGTGTTATTGAGTCCGGGTTCCTATGGTTCCCAGAAGCATCAATATTAGAACCGTCAGATTTTGTTATCATCCCAAAACAAATGCTAGTACAAGCAAACATTACTATTATTGCTAATACATTTTTTATGCACAGTCTGCTTCTTCTAGTTTTTGCTTTTTTCATGGTTTCTTATCCTGTTTAACTTAAACTTTTAACTTGCAAAATGGTTTCTTGTCCTGTTTAACTTAAACTTTTAAACCTACAAATCTGTAACATGCATTTATACTAAATTATATGCGTCTTTTCAACTTGTTGTAAAATATTACAGCATATTACTTTTATAAAAACAAAGACAAACGGACTAAAACACAACATTTGATTGTTTTGTTACTTATGTTTACTCTTGAATGTCTTTTAGATTACATGATTTCTCGTAATAGCAAAACGAATTTTCGTTTTATTGTTCTCGATAAAGCAGAAATTTCTTCATCATTTCTGTATTTGTTTTCATTTTAAAGCAGATTCTAGTCTGTCCATCCCGGATTGAATATTTTCAATGGAAGTTGCGTAAGAAAGCCTCATATATCCTTCAGCCCCGAAAGCCGACCCGCTAACAACGGCAATTTTTGCTCTATCAAGCAAAAAGTTTGTGAATTCAATATCCGTGTTAATTGTTTTGCCGTTAAAATTTTTTCCGAGGAATGTTTTAATGTTAGGAAAAACATAAAACGCGCCTTCAGGTTTTCTGCATGTTATGCCATCTATTTTATTTAATCTTCCGACAATATAATCCCTTCTTTTCTCAAACTCTTTTCTCATAAATTCAACGCATTCTTGTGTTCCGTTTAATGCTTCCACTGCAGCTTTGATTGAGATTGAAGAAGCATTGGAAGTAGACTGACTTTGTACTTTTGACATTGCTGAAATAACGTTTTTAGGCCCTGCCGCGTAACCTAGCCTCCAGCCTGTCATTGCGTACGCTTTCGAAACACCGTTTATCACAACGGTAAAATCTCTTGCTTCAGGAGCGACTTGGGCAATAGAAGTAAATTTAAAATTATCGTAGACAAGTTTTTCATATATATCATCTGAAATTATAAATATTTTGTTCTTTACGCACACTTTAGCAATCTCTTTAAGTTCTTGGGCAGAATATGTAACGCCCGTAGGATTTGACGGAGAATTTATTATAATAGCCTTCGTTTTTGACGTTAAAACCTTTTCTACGCTTTCTGGTGTGATTTTAAAGTTGGTTTTATCCGTAGTTTGAATTATTACAGGTTTTCCACATACAAGAATAACCATGTCTGTATAAGAAACCCAGTAGGGGGCTGGTATTATAACCTCGTCATCAGGGTCGATTATGGATTGAAAAAGATTGTAAAGAGAGTGTTTTGCTCCACTTGAAACTATAATTTCTTCCGTGGTATAGTCAAGGGAATTATCTCTTTTGAATTTGTTGATAATAGCATTTTTTATTTCAGGTGTTCCCGCAACAGGACAGTATTTTGTGAATCCGGCGTTTATGGAGTCGATTGCCGCTTGTTTTATGTTTTTAGGAGTGTCAAAATCAGGCTCTCCTGTTCCAAAATTAACAACATCAACCCCTTGCTGCTTTAATGCTTTGGCTTTTGCGTCAGTTGCAAGTGTTGGAGACGGCTTAATAGATTGCACTCTTTTTGAAATCATAAGTATTCTCCCATGTGTTGGATTCACGACAAACGCATGAAAGTTTTTTTTTGATTTTTGATTGTCGAAGGCAATACCAAATTGCGATCTATAAAATTTGCTTTGAGTCTAAAATCAGCAGCCTCAAAAAATCTTTCTCATGCATTTGCGTGGGATTTGACAAGTATTGTTGATTTTTGTAGATTATACGAATTAGAAAGGAGCGTGTCAAATGTATGCAATTATTAAAACTGGTGGGAAGCAGTACAAGGTAGAAGAAGGCATAAACTTGGTTGTAGAAAAGATTGACAAAGCTGAAGCTGGTCAAGAAGTTGTTCTTAATGAAGTTCTCTTGCTTGTGGATGGAGAGAAGGTGACTATTGGTAAACCTGTAGTTGAGGGCGCATCAGTAGTTGCAAAAGTTATTGCACAAAAAAGAGCTCCTAAAGTTTTGGTATTTAAAAGAAAGCCAAAAAAAGGGTACAAAAAGATGCATGGACATCGTCAGTATGTAACAGAGCTTGGAATTACCAAAATTAATGCTTAAGTAAATTTTTATTAGGAGACGGTAAAATGGCACATACTAAAGCGCAGGGTTCGTCAACCAATGGACGCGATTCGCACGGTCAAAGATTAGGCGTAAAGATATATGGAGATCAAAAAGCATCTGCAGGTGCGATAATAGTTCGACAAAGAGGAACAAAATACCACCCCGGAATAAATGTGGGAATGGGAAGAGATAACACCATTTTTGCAAAAGTCGCGGGAGTAGTAAGGTTTGTTAAAAAATCCGGTGATAGATGTTATATAAACGTCGAACAATAAAATCTAGAGGTAAAGCACCTCAATAGACCTCTTAATAACTAACATATAAAAGTACAATAGAAGTACTATGAAACAGAAAAAGAAAGCAAGCGGGTCAGATGGAATGGGTTTAGGCGATTAATGGGAGTAAAGAAAGGGACGTTTGACAAAACAAAGGATAGCAAGGAGTAAGAAAAGAAAAAGGGGGAGTGGGTGAGCAAAGAGAAAATTGAGTAT
>BNVZ01000123.1 GCA_025998475.1 Endomicrobiia bacterium
TTTAAAGGCAAAACTGTAGCAGAAGCAATAAACAATGGATTGACTAAGCTCAGGTGTAACAGGAAAAATGCCGTAGTAAAAATTGTAAATGAAGGTTCGACCGGTCTTTTTGGGCTTATGGGTGCAAGACCTGCAATTGTTTTAATATCGGTTAGTGGTTCTAATTGGTTTTCTAGATTTTCTAACTTTGGGTGCTGGCGCCATACCACCAAACCGTACCCATATAGTGTAAAAGGACAGATTAGCCAACTAAAAAATCAGCAAGAAGTCTTTGAGAAATTGTAAATTACAATCTAAAACTTCTCTGCCGTCACTAGACAAATGTGCTGCGGCGTGTAGAGCTAAACTAACTAGAAAACTAAAGCTTAAAATTAATTTTCTCACAATCAATTCTAAGCCTGCGGCGAATCCTTTTGTCAATACAAAAGTTTGATAAATTATAAGTTACATTTGTCTTGCATTTATTTCCACAAAGGATTTCTCTAAAAACCTTCTAGAATTTATCAAAAAAAGATAAAAGAGTAACTTTTATTTGGTTTTGGAAAAATGAAAGCAAAGGACATTTTCTCGCAAAAGAGGTGAAAGACAACCCTTACAGGGTATTTATTTGCCTTTTTCCAAAGTATTCGTAAAAACAATCATGAAAACAAACGAGCGCAAATGTTTTACAGAGGTTTAAGAATAATATCTAGTAGATATAGAAATAGAATAAAACACCTTGGGTTTTTTAGATTTAATTTAATAGTTGGAATACATAATTTTAAAACTACAGGTTTGAATTATACACCGGAGCATTTTTACGCGACAAATAGGTTTAGGTTGTATAAAAGTCGATAAGTTAGGTAGTTTTTTACCCTAAATAATCAAAAATCAAGAACTAGTAGCGGAAGTTTTTTGTATTTTGACAAAGAATTTTTAAAATTTTAAAAAAATCAAAACAAAAATCCTAAAAATAGAAAAAACTATGGGTTTTTAGAGAGATTCATGATAAAAAACGGAGGACAAACTTTAACAGAATTTATGCTGGTGTTTGTTGTTTTGCTTATGGCAGCATCAGGTGTGTTTGGCATTTATAAGAAGTTTTGGAGCGCAAAGTATAAGAAAGTTTCTGACATTTCAGGAATAGCTGCAGGCGCATTAAAAACGTCTGTGCCTAAGGTGAGTTATGTGAAATGAAAAGAACTCGGCTTGGAAATTCAGGACAGTCTACTATTGAAGCTTTGTTTGTTGTTGTTTTTACGACGATTATAATGTTTGCGTTTATACAAGTTTGTATTATAACGGTTGACGATATGATCGCAAATGAAGCTGCATTTGTTGCAATGCGTTCTGCTGCTGTTACTGAAAGTAGCCTGCGCGCTAAAGAAGCAGAAGACAAAACTAAAACATATCTTAGATTCTTTTATCCTTTAAGTTCTGTAACAAGTAACCTTAATCCTTCACATTTCGTGCTTTCGTCCAAACAAGATGTTGTAAAATATTTTAAAAAAGATGGGGAAAATTCGGAAGAAGTTATTGTTGACAACGATTGTTCGGATTCTGAAAATAAATCGGTAAGTATTTGGAAAGGTAAAAAAACTTCAAAAGACTATTGTGACAAAAATATAGCTAAAGAAACAGTTAAAATACACTATTTTACAAGAGTGCTGTTTGGAAAGGTTTTAAAAAATAATTCGTTTAAAAATAGACGCTATCAATCCTCAAGAAACAGAATGGTTCCATCGCCTGATGAAAAATATTATTTTAAAGCTTTTCCTGGAGCAAAATCTTTTGAAAAATAATAAAGGCCAAACCTTATACTATTTTTTAATTCTTGTAGTTATACTTGTTATAAGCTGCGCTATGATGCTTAATATCGCTAATCTTATAAGAAATAGAATGATTATGCAAAATAAGGCTGATAACATAGCGTTGTCTTTGGCAACGTATAAAGCAAGAGTTCTAAATTTCTTAGGAGGTACAAATTATCTTATGGGTACAACGTTATCTCTTGGGATGAATCCTAGAGGCATACAGCTATCATCTTATTCGACCGATGCAATAGGTGGGTTTCCTGCAACAATGCTTCTTTCATCAGAAAACCCACTTTCAGATTTAAAACACGAGACTTTTTATAATAAACAAGACTCAGGTGTAAAAAAAATAAAACAGATGGTTGATTCTTTGCAAAAAATTCAAGATGCGGCAATAAAAGGATATAACATATACTATCTCAGTATTCTCAAAGACTGTATAGATAAAGATTATAATGTTATATTGCTTCCTTTAAAACCTGAAAAAAATTTAGGACTTAAACGCAATTCAAAAGGAATACAATACTATTCCACTGTTAATGTCCCATGTGTACATTTAAGTTCTGATAAGCATTTTCATTTTTTAAAAAGAGATAAATATAAAAAAAGTAACTATTCATGGTTTGTTGAAGGAAATAGGTTTAGTGAACAAAAAATTAAGGTTATTCTCACTCAAAAATCAGATAATAAAAAACCTCTATTTGCTAAGTTGCTAGGTATAAATTATCCTAGAATTACGGTTTTTTCTGCGGCTGCTCCGTATAATGTTAAGGGCTCAATGTTTCCTAAAAAAGAAGATACTTTTACTGGAGCAACAAAAACGACAGGTTCTTTAGTTGAAATAGCATCTGCCAAGCAATTAGCTTTAATGACAAAAGCAGTAGCGCATATTTCCTTTTTTGGGCCACCCGCCGCAGTCGTGGCTACAGCGGCAGAAATTGCTATTACTGTTAATTATGCAGAAAGCAAAAGAAATAGTGCAAAATTATTTAATAAAAATAATAAAGATAACCCTATCGATGCTTATTTAAACTCAAAAACCGGAGGTTGGGCGGCACATTTGGTTCCATACAGTGATAAACCGTAAAAAATTTAAAACATGTATTAAATCTCCTATATAGATCATATTTTTACATATGCCTTATACAAATCGCAAAATGTGATAGTTTTAACTCAATTTATTATCAGTGCACAACAAGCACATGAAAAAGATTTCTTGAGGCGACTGATTTTAGACTCAAAGCAAATTCTATAGACTGCCTTGCGATGACCAAAAATCAAAAGAGCTTTCATACGTTTGTCTTGTCATCTGTGTTGGAAATGTACAAAAAAGTATAATATTGCTATAACATTTACATTGAAATAACGCAAACTTTCAACTGGGGCCATAGTTAAACGGGAGAATATATCGTTCGCAACGATAAGATGCGGGTTCAATTCCCGCTGGCTCCACCAGAGTGTTTATTGTTTGTAGTTGATAAAATATTGTATTTCACCTGACTTGACCACTTTTTGAAAAAAAAGCAAAAAAAGACTCATAAAAAGAGGTGAGGAGAGAAGCTAAATGGCAGAAGTTTTTACAAAGATCCACCTATTACAAAATCATGTTGTGTTACAACAGCGCCATATATGAATATAAAAATAACGCAAAAGACAAAAACATCAAAAAATTTACGAAGGCGATGTTACCTGTGTCAAAGGAGACATTAGACCTCTTGCAAACCTTAAGTATTAAATTTTAGAATTACAAATACCTGAAACCCTGAGTTAAATCGCAGTCCA
>BNVZ01000124.1 GCA_025998475.1 Endomicrobiia bacterium
AGAAGCGCAGGATCTGGAAGAAGCGCAGAAAGAACTGCGGGAGCTGGGATGTTATCTGGGACATTATAATTATAATGAGGTAAGAGAAAAAGCATATGAAATATTTTTACAAAATAATAAGGTAAGAGAAAAAGTATATGAAATAGTTTTACAAACGTTGAAAACAGCGAATGCGCTGGGAGAAAAGCAGGAAAAAGAGCAGGAACTAAAGAGAAGTCTGGAGGTAGTGCGAGAGCTGGAAGGAAAGTTGGGAAGAGTGATTTTTCTGGAACAAGCTGTGAAAGAAGAGCTGGAACCGGAATCGCTTTCTTCATTGAAAACTCGGCAGCTGGAAGTAGCGCGGGAAAAAGTGCAGGAGCTGGAAGAAGCGTTGGGAAAAGTGGTGGAGCTGGAAGAGGTTGTGAAAAAAGAGCTGAAATTGGAAACATCATCACCTAGTTCATTGGAAGTAGCGCGGGAAAAAGTGCAGGAGCTGGGAAAAGCGTTGGGAAAAGTAGAGCTGGAAGAAGAGCTGGAAACGTCTTCTTCATCTTCTTCCTCATCCTCATCATCTAGCTCATCATTTTCTTCTTCTTCATCGTCGTCGTATATCCCTTCATCCTTACCATCATCTCCCTCTTTTAGTTTGCTTCTACATTCGCCATCTAGCTCATCATCGAATTCTTCATTGAAAACTTTGGAGCGGGGAAAAGGGCATGCAAAAAAGCAGAAAGAAGGGCCGAGAGAAGTGCAGGGAAAAAAGCGGGGAAAAGGGCAGGAAGTGTCTTCTTCATCTTCTTCCTCATCCTCATCATCATCTTCTTCGTCACCTAGTTCGTCATCATATCCACCATCGTCTTCTTCATCTTCATCTTCTTCGCGGGACAAAAAAGCGCAAGAAAAAGCATACCTCATCGACGTGAAGAAAGCAATGTACCGTCTGCTAATGGTGACACGGGGAGAAATACAGAAAGAAGTATCGTTGGAAAGAGTGCTGTTTCTGGACGACACAATTCAGACAAAAGGGATGTTAAAGCAGGAAAAAGAGCAGGAAATGCGAGTGTTGCAGAAAGAAGTGTGGGATTTGAAAGAAAAGCTGGAAAATGTGCTGGGAAAAGAGCAAGCGCTGCGAACAGTGCTGGGTTATAATTCTATAGAAAGACAGATGGCATTGTCTTCAGCTTTATTGAAAACTTTGGAGCGGGAAGAAGGGCAGGAAGAAGTGCAGAGGCTGGCATTGTCTTCTTCGTCATCTAGCTCATCATTTTCATCGTCCTCATCATCCTCTTCGTCTTCTTCTTCTTCATCATCATCATCTTCATCGAATTCTTCATTGAAAACTTTGGAGCTGGGAGAAGGGCCGGGAGAAGGGCAGAAAACGGAAGAAGCGCTGGAGGAGGTGAAAGCAGCGCAGGCGCTGGAAGAGGTAATGGATCAGCAGAAAAAATACCTTAGGGGGACGGAAATAGCGACGGAAATAATGATTGTGTTAGAAGGAGAGCGGTACGAAGCGCGGAGAAGAGCGCAGATAGAAATGCGGAAAATAAAGTGGGAAGCACGGGTGCGGGAAAAAGAGCTGATGCTGGAAGAGCTGAAAACGTCTTCTTCATTGAAAACTTTGGAGCTGGGAGTAGCGCAGGAAGAAAAGCAGAAAGAAGAACTGGGAGAAAAGCAGGGAGAAGAGCAGAAAAAAACGCAGGAAGAAGGGCAGAGGCTGGCATTGTCTTCTTCAGTGCAGGAGATGGAATCAGTGCTGGAAGGAGCTCGGATAACAGAGTGGTATGGAGCACAGGAGCTGGAAATAGCATATGAAAAATCGCGGCGGAAATTGCAGGAGTTTGGAGAAACACTCAAAATATCGTGTGCAAAATCACTAGAATTAGCGCGGGCGAATGAAACAGCGCTAAGAAAAGAGCTGAAGTTGTACGAAGCGCGGAAAAAAGCGCGGGCGAAGGGCGGTGGCAAAGCGGTCTCGGAAGAAAATCAGGTCAGAACACAAGAAGAGCTGGAGCTGGAAGTAGCGCAGGAAGTAGAGCTGGAGCTGGAAAAAGCGTATGCAGAAGCGAAGATAATAGAGTTTAAGAAATCGCAGGAGCTGGGAGTAGCACGGAGAGAAGAGCTGGAAAAAGAGTGGAAGCTGAGAGAAATGTGGATAGGACTAGCAGGGGAAGAAGAGCAGGCAAATTATACCCCAGATCGGAGAGAAGCGCAGGGAGAAAAGCAGAAAGAAGCGCAGGGAGAAAAGCAGAAAGAAGGGCAGGGAGAAAAGCAGGGAAAAAGCACAGACGAGGGAAATTAGATATTTTAAGCCTACAAAAACAAAAGCAAAGCATATACACATAAGCGAAGGCATCGAAGGCATAGGTGATATTGCAAAACAAATAAGAGAAACAATTGATAATTTTAAACAATTATAACATCCAGCTCGGGTAGTGTGATATAGATTACATGTAAATACTTGTGCCATATAACCAAAGTTTAAACGATAAACAAAACATTGACAAAAATGTAATAGAATTAAAAAAAATCAGTGATTACAACATTCCAGCGATAGTGATATCATCATTTAACAGAACTAACTTTTGAAAGTTTCATAGAAAGCAAAGCTACAGAATTGTTCCATAAGGAACAATTTAGTATTAATGGGAGTAAAGAAAGCATTTGATAAAACAAAGGATAGTCGGGAGCAAGAAAAGATAGGGCAAGTAGGTGAGCAAAGAGAAAATTGAGTACAGAGAATATTGTAAAGATGATGTTTGAATACTTTAGGGCAATACCCAAACATATTGTCACTTGAGACAGCTACAATGTCAGCAAGAGTTGTGGATATAGACATAGAGTATGCACAAGAAGCATTAATGAGTAGTGGGGAATATACTAGATGGGAAAAGGTTCAAAATAGTACAGAACAGATATATATCACAAGATATGCTTTGGACTGCGATTTAACTTCTTGCAGGTGTTTGTAATTCTAAAATTTAATACTTACGTTGTGCGGGAGGTTTAATGCATAAAGCATACGATAAAGTAGATTTTGATTATCAAGGTTGATTGTTTTTAAGGAAATTGAATAAAATAAGAAAAATAAAAAGAACAAAAAAAGAACAAGAAGAATAATGAAAGTAGAAATTGTTAAAAAAATGTATAATCAACAAGGTTAATAGTAATATCTATTCTAGCAAAAAACAAGTTTTAAGTGCATTTTGAAAAAATGGTTTTGGCATAAAAGAATACTAGGTATAAAAAAGACAAAATCGCCTTAGTAAAGTTCTAAGAAAAAGAAGAATTAAAAGAATAAGAAAAAGATCAACGAAGTAACAACGCCAAAATATTTGCATTATTTTGCGTTAATTTGAATAAAACAACTAAATAAAATGGTATACTTCACTAGTGAATGTTTCACAAACAGTACAGAGATGATTCAAGAGTCTAATTGCCAATATAAAGGCGAAACTAAAGTATTTGGGTAATTTTAATACTACAAGCCTAAGAGCAATTTGTTAGAATATATTTACTTTGT
>BNVZ01000125.1 GCA_025998475.1 Endomicrobiia bacterium
TTGTTTTATCAAATGCTTTCTTTACTCCAATTAATCCTAAACCTATTTCATCTGACCCACATGCTTTCTTTTTCTGTTTCATAGTACTTCTATTGTACTTTTATATATTAGTTATGCAAGGGGTCTATTGATATACTTTGTGTTATCTCAAAAAAAATAGATACAGTACGCTTTTAATGAATTTTTGAGTATTTGCTTTGAGGTACATTGGCTGTAAAGTCTAAAAACACATATTAAACTGTTTTTGTCGTTTAGAATCGGAGTTTGTAGCAAATATGTGGCAAAACCGCAAAGAGATGATTTTATATATAAAAATATGCCGTTTATTAAAAGCCCGTGGTCGTTTTTATTCGTTTGTCTTTGTTTGACAAAAGTCCAACATGTTATGAGATTCTACAAGATTCTAAATAGTTGCTTAATAAAAAATTTATAGCTATAATAATGCCAGCCTTGCTGGGGGTAGTAAAAGTGATTATATATGGCAAAAAAACAGGAGAAAAGCTTATGAAAATGAAAACAAAGGCAATGTTAAGCGTGATTGTGTTGTTTGGTTTGGTGTTAAGTTCGTGCGGTAAAAAGGACGCTGATTTTGTAAGCAGAAGGCATACTACTCCAGAGGGAATAGAAGAGACGAAAGAAGCACAAAGAGCAAAAGAAGAAGAAAAACGAAAAAAAGCTGAAGCTGAAGCACAAATAAGAAAAGCAAAAGAAATAAAAAAAGCAGCAGGTTCATCTTCAAGTATTCCAAGCTCAGGTGGTCCAAGCCAATCTCTAAATCCACGCCCGAGTAGCTCGAGTTTAAGTTCAAATAAACTGCCACCTTCGCCCCCGCAACAGCGACAGTATAGTATAGGCAAAGGCATAGGTGCAGGTATGGGTGACACGGGTGCAGACGGTTGCTGTGCATTTTCATCTAGTCCATCATCGTCAGATGGATCATCATCCTCGTCAAGTAGCTCGCCAAGCTCACCACCATTAATTAAACCACTTAAATGCAGTACTATAAGGTTGTATACTGACGGCAAGACCTATTGCAGCTATAAAACCGAGAACTCCTCCAAATTCGCACTTGTCGCTCATAAATATGGAAACGGGGTGTGGATGCTCCCAGCAAACTATTTTGACGAGTTACCAGTCGGTTCACTTTATATACGCGTCGGTAAAGTCATCGATCAGACAAATAAAATTCATGTGGAAATAATTTGTAAGAAAGAGGGTGATGCGCGGACCCCTGTAAGAGAAGCAAAATTCATAAGGTCAAAGCCAAATGACAGCTCCAGTGACGAATGGACTCCGGATTCAGATGGATTCCGAACAAGAACCTAGGTTCTTGAGTATGCTGTGTGATTATCCACGTAATACTAAATGGAAATCCATGATGCCTAGATACTTTTTCTAATGATTTTATATGCTCAAAACCACTCTCTGTTGCTTATGAAAAGCAATGATGTGTTGTAATCATCTACACTCATTGTCAAAAATCTCTCTAAAACCCATGGTTTTTACAGATTTGTATTTACCATTGCTATAGCCAAATCACTTGAAATTGCACCATTTCGCAACTTAAAGCGTGAGTATACCCCTTCATACATCTTCTTATTCTTTTACGGTGCAACTTAAAATAATTTGACTATAATGTTTTAATATACTTAGGGAAACAGCCATCATAATTTATTTCAGGCGGAGAAATCATTTAGGATGACAAAGAGTGGTTAAAAGTAAGACCGATATTTCATCAAACAAGAGACAGTATACTTTGCAATATTGGCAATATGCAGATATATGCAAGATAGAATTTTGAGATAAGCATAAAGAAATTTATTCGGAGATTAGAGCCATTAAGAACAGCGGTAATACAAATTGGAGATAACGAATACATTGCTGAAGGTTATAAACGAAGAAACAAAACTTATTGTAAAATCTTTGAAGTAATCGGGGGAGCTAAAACGGTCAAATCAGGTGGGTTTTTTTGCCAAGCTCACCTGGCCACCCCATCGAATCTTTGAAACTGCAGTGTGGTGATTTGACCGACCGTATAGAAAAATCATTTACAACAACACAGAAGGGAACGCTTTGGCTTTGAGATTTGACGATCGTCACTATTTGTAATCATGAATTTGAAAAGGCGGTCTATTAGACCTCTTAATAACTAACATATAAAAGTACAATAGAAGTACTATGAAACAGAAAAAGAAAGCAGGCGGGTCGGGTGGAATGGGTTTAGTATTAATGGGAGTAAAGAAAACATTTGATAAAACAAAGGATAGTCGGGAGTAAGAAAAGATAGGGCAAGTAGGTGAGCAAAGAGAAAATTGAGTACAGAGAATATTGTAAAGATGATGTTTGAATACTTTAGGGCCAATACCTAAACATATTGTCACAAGAGACAGCTACAATGTCAGCAAAAGTTGTGGATATAGACATAGGGTATTAGGACATAATTATCGTAGGAGACAGCTACAATGTCAGTGAAAGTTGTGTGTGTAGGACGATAGGGTATGCAGAAGATGTATTAATGAGTAGTGGGGAATATGCGTTAGATGGGAAAAGGTTCAAAAATAGTACAGAATAGATATAGAAACCGCAAAAGACGCTTTGGACTGCGATTTAACTTGGGTTTCAGGTATTTGTAATTCTAAAATTTAATACTTAGTTATGCAAGAGGTCTAATGAATACCTTCTTTGTCATTAGCTAGTGTAAAATACTGATTGTTTTTTGTTTCATAAACATCTAATTTGTTTTTTGATACGTCAATGCCAATAAATTTAAGTGTATAAGGGCATATGCAATCCTTTGTAATTTGAGTAATTAGCTTCTTGCTTTCAATTGTTTGCATGCTGCAAACTAAAGTTTGCGCATTTGCAACCTCATCAAGCTTTTTACCTTGTGGTGTTGGATATTTTGATACATGCGGGCTTTAGCCCTATTTAGTGTCAATATCCAACACCCTTATACACCTTGATTATACTTGTTTCTTGAGGAACAATTTAGTAGAAGATAGCAATAGTAGTATAAGGGATAACTTGGCGCGATTTAATAGAAAGACGAAAAGATATACAAAGAGTATAAAAATGTTAAAGAACACATTAGATATGTTTTTTAACAGTTATGGAGAAAGCATTGAACAACCTCAAAATAGGAGAGGGGATCACGTGCAAGATTCAAGCTCCGCCTCTACTGCTTCTAAGGTTTATAATTTTATTTGTAGTGTTTGTATACTAGCGGACGCCGAGGTGGCTCAGGGGTAGAGCACCTCCTTGGTAAGGAGGTGGTCGCGGGTTCGATTCCCGCCCTCGGCTATTTGTTTTGAATTGCAAATTACTACCGTGGTAAAAATTGGGGGAAAATTAAAATGGCGAAAGAAAAATTTGACAGAAGTAAACCACACGTAAACGTAGGGACGATAGGACATGTGGACCACGGTAAGACGACGTTAACAGCGGCGATTACAAAGGTATTGGGAGAT
>BNVZ01000126.1 GCA_025998475.1 Endomicrobiia bacterium
ACCCCACTTAAAAAGTTGATAAAAAGACCTTAAAAGGAAGTATAATTAGGCGTTCACATAAGACCTATCAAGGTAAAACTGTTTACAACAATTGTTAATAATGACTAATAATTTACGCATAACAGCAACAATAGCAAGCATTTTAAGTTTACCGTTACTTGTCAGTTTTTCGAAAGAAGGCTTTTAAGACATTAGATCTCTTGCATAACTAATATATAAAAGTACAATAGAAGTACTATGAAACAGAAAAAGAAAGCAAGCGGGTCAGATGGAATGGGTTTAGTATTAATGGGAGTAAAGAAAGCATTTGATAAAACAAAGGATAGCAAGGAGTAAGAAAAGAAAAAGGGGGAGTGGGTGAGCAAAGAGAAAATTGAGTATAGCAAAGATAGTAAAGATGATGTTTGAGTACTTTAGGGCAATATAGGACGTATTATTAGACCTGAGACAGTTACAATGTCAGCAAAAGTTGTGCATATAGGACGATAAAGCACGTAGAAGAAGTATTAATAATAGTGGGGAATATGCACTAGATGGGAATAGGTATTGTTAAGGGAAGGTGCGGAAGTAGAAGTAGCAGTGATAGATGCTACAGATGTGATACAAAGACCTAAAAAAAACAGCGAAAGTGGTATAGCGGGAAGAAAAAGAGACATACAACAAAGGCATTGGTAGTAGTGGAAATGAGAAGGAAGCGAATAATATGCACAGCGATTGATAGGGCAAGGGGCACGATTTTGGTTTATTTAAAAAGGCATGTATTTATGCAAAGAAAGACAATAAGATACATGGCAAATACAATTTAGGAGGCCTTAGGCAAAATACATACAAACACACTGGTTTTAAAAAAAGAGATCAAAGAAACACTAAAAAGCTGACAAAAGAAGATAAGGAGTTAAATAGAAAGATTTATCAGATGATTATAGTAGAAAACATTAAAGTATTTGTTAAAAGGTTCAAAATAGTCTAAAGAATAGATAAGTAATAGCAAAAGACGCCTTGGACTGCGATTTAACTTGGGTTTCAGGTATTTGTATTCTTGAATTTAATACTTAGTTATGCAAGAGGTCTAATATTATTATGAACAGCATCACTTAATCGCTGATCTACCTCTATTAATAGACGTGCATCGTTGTCGGCTACGTTCCTAAATGTGTCTGTTTTCTTTAGTTCTTTTATAATCTTTTGAACATATGGATTACTAAACGCAGGATTTCCTGAAGCGCCTGCGGCAATCCTTGCCTCTAAATCAGCGATGTTTTGCTCGGCTGCCTTACGTGCTGCACTATTAAATTCAGGTATTTTAAGTATATCAACCCACTTCGGATCTTCTTTTATTTTAGCAGCATAGTCACTTAAAATCGACTTATTTGCAGCCAACTCCTGCTGCATTTTCGCAAGTGCCTCGGCATCCACTTTGCCTATATCAACAAGCCCAGATTGTACTACTTCTTCATATTTAGGCCTTACCTTTGCTTGTGCTAGATTATTGATTGTCTCTGCATGTTCTTGAGCTGAACGTGTGCCAAATTTGTCCAATATCTCGCCTGTAAGCTGTCCTCTTTGCTCACCCTTCAGCTTATCGTATAAAGAATCTATATTGACTGCTGTTTGCTCATCATTTAACACAGCACGCTGAATCTCAGAAGCTACGTGTGGGTTATCATATTCCGTTAAAGGCCTTCCTGTTTGTATTGAATCATTTACATCCTTTTGGCCTATGTTTTCAAGACTCTGTCTAGTTCTACCCATTTTGCCTTTATATTTGGCTTTATCTATAACCTTCCCTGCTAAATGCCCAGCCCTACTATCGCACCACCTGCCAACGCACCTGTCCCAGCTCCAGTTAATCCTCTTTTTGCAGCATCTATGGCTGTTGCTTTCGAAAATGGATCTTTGGAATCATTAACGGCTGACATTACTCCATGTGCTCCTCCGATGCCTCCTCCTGTTAACATTCCATGTCCGACCTTCCCTATGCTAATGTCGCAGCTTTAGAAGCTGGCAAAGCTAAAGTAGGAAGAGCACCGCCTCCTATTTCAAAGACAGTACTCTGTACTGGGTGATCTTTCTTGTGTTGTTCATAATTTACCTGAAAATCTTTTTCTGCCTGTTTTTGCCGTTCTTTATATGGGTCAACATATTTTCGATTAGCCATTGCTTTCGCTAGAGCCTTTTTTTGACTATCGCTTCCGTACATTCTTTCATATTTTTCCTGATTGTCCTGCCAACCTGTACTTAGAGCCCCCCCCACAATTTTTTGCCAAACCCAAGCGATGCACCATTTAACGCAGCCGCAGCATTACCCTTTACGCCTATTGATAACCATGCGGCATTGTGCTGATCACGTGCTTTTTGAACAATTTCCTCATTGCTTAAGCCGTCAACATTGTCAACCGTGTACTCTCTGCCCTTGTACGTCAAAGTTGCTCTTTCCATAATTACCCCTGTACTTGCTTTCTTGATATTGTGCTTTTGGCATCTTGCGACGCAACAGCTTGGCCATATTTTTCTAAACCAGCTTTATTGACTGCCATCTTGAACTTGCTGCCAAAAATTGGAAATCTCCAAGGTTCTTTAAGATATTGGCGTGCTACCTCAGCACCTTCAGTTCTCCATATACGCTCAAAAACAGCCCTATGAGCTGGCTCAAGTTGTGACATCTCTTTCAACATCTGTTTTTTATCATCCTCTTCTGCTTTCATCTCAGCTTGCTTTAAATCTTTCTGTTCTTTAGTTTTTGCTTGCTGTGCTTCCTTAAGTTTACTTGCCATAATTCTTGAGTGGTGACGCTCTTGTTGTCCATACGACATGTCATGTTGGCGAGCTGTTTCGTCCATACCAGCTGCATGCATGGCGTTAGCCATCTGTTGCTGTGCTAATGTGTCCTGATGCTCCTGTGTTGTCTTATTTGGTTAGCTTTTTCTTGAGCCTCTTTTTGCATTAAACCCGCAGCGTACTCTTTATTGCCTGCCATATATATAGCCGCAGGGTCGCCTGACATCATGGCCTGCTGCATGCATAGTATTGGCTAGCTGCTGCTGTGCTAGTTAATCTTCAGAGACACTCAAAGAAAGATGATTTTATATATACAAATTGCGTTATTAAAAGCCTGTCGTTGTTTTGATCTGTTTGTCTTTGTTTGACAAATGTCCAATATGTTGTAAGACATATGAAGCTTTGACAAAATAAATTTTACTTATTAATTCGAGCAAACGAAAATGTGTTATTAGATCTTACGAAGACTTGACAAATAAGGTTTCGTAATATAGAATCCACCTATCTTTATTTGGCAAAAGCCAAGTCCGATTATTGTTGTAAGATCTTACAAAAACTTGACAATCGTATAAGCATTCGTGTAAAACGCTCGCATATTACAAGCAAAGTAGTTGATGGCAAAAGAGCAATAATAAGCAAGGAATAAAAAGGCAAAAAGTTGACGCGAGT
>BNVZ01000127.1 GCA_025998475.1 Endomicrobiia bacterium
TCTTCTTTTGTCAGCTTTTTAGTGTTTGTTTGATCTCTTTTTTTAAAACCAGTGTGTTTGTATGTATTTTGCCTAAGGCCTACTAAATTGTAGTTGCCATGTATCTTATTGTCTTTCTTTGCATAAAATACATGCCTACTAAAATAAACTAAAATCGTGCTCCTTGCCCTATTATCGCTGTGCATATTACTTGCTTGCCTTTAATTTAACTACTATCAACGGTTATTGTATGTCTATTATTCTTTTCGTTAAACCACTTTTAATTTAACTACTACCAACGGTTATTGTATGTCTATTATTCTTTTCGCTTTCGCCACTTTCGCTGTTTTTTTTAGGTCTTTGTATCACATCTCTAGCATAATCACTGCTACTTCTACTTCTGCACCTTCCCTTAACAATACCTATTCCCATCTAGTATATTCCCCACTACTCATTAATGCTTCTTGTGCATACTCTATGTCTATATCCACAACTTTCACTGACATTGTAACTGTCTCAAGTTGATAATATATTCGGGTATTGCCCTAAAGTATTCAAAACATCATCTTTACAATATTCTCTGTAGTCAATTTTCTCTTTGCTCACCTACTTGCCCTATCTTTTCTTACTCCTTGCTATCCTTTGTTTTATCAAATGCTTTCTTTACTCCCATTAATCCTAAATTGTTTCTTAAGGAACAGTTTAGTAGGCCTTAGGCAGAATGCATACAAACACACTAGTTCTAAAAAAAGAGATCAAAGAAACACCAACTGACAAAAGAAGATAAGGAGTTAAATAGAAAGATTTATCAGATGATTATAGTAGAAAACATTAAAGTATTTGTTAAAAAGTTCAAAGATGTAGTATGTATCCATAAGTGCCGATAGTACAGAATAGATATAGTAATTACAGAAGACGCTTTGGGCTGCGATTTAACTCATGTTGCAGGTATTTGTAATCTTGAATTTAACACTCAAGTTGTGCAAGAGGTCTAATGAAAAACCAAACTTTTCCTTTTATGGTTACTAATTTATCGATTTTATTAGATAATTAAATTTTATGTTTGTTTCCATGTTTGTTGATAGCTGGAGACCAATGCCATCCCTAATGAGTTTTGTTAGTTTTTCTGATTGTACATGGCTACATTTGTTAGGCTATTGTGTTCTTGCACTAACGTTTCCTGACTTTTCTGCCTTGCTCCTGCCTACCATCCACTTTCCGTCGCTGTAACCCGTCGATTGGACATTATTTGACAAGCCGCTTGAGCTCTCCTATATACTATATCATAAAGAAAGAGGAGAGGGGCTTAGGACGTGGGCCACCTATTCTATTTACGATAATACCTGTCCTTATAATAAACATTCACTCCAACACCTAGCGGCTCCCAAGTATCGTAAACAAAAACATCATTAATTTTATGACCAGGCCGCTGCTGACCATGCCCAACGGCGTCTATGTCATTGTCATTCGACAACTCAGCAGGCGGCTGCTCGCCCGACAACTCAGCAGAAAGACCATGCCCAGCGGCCAACAACTCTTCAGGAGTCTGCTGACCATGCCCATATAACACCGTCCTTGTGGCGTTGTCTATGTCATTGTCTTTTTTTGAATCGTCTAATGGACTATACGCGAAAAGCGCTTCTTTACAAAGCCAATTGCCTCCGGGGTTTTGGGTCTTGAAATCATTGTAAAGCTTAAGCATGCTGGCCTTGGCGGCTTGGGCAACGGAGCGAACGGCAAAGACATAGTTGTTGTAGGTGGCAAGGTTAGGCTTGGCGGCGAATTTGTCGGCAGCGTTTTTGGCGGCAAGGTTGGTGGGACTGGGATCGGTGGCGGTACGGGTGGTCCATTCACTTTTGCATTTGGCGGCGTAGGCGGTGTCGGTGGCACAGTTGATGGTGGTGAGACAGATATTGGAGGCGTCGGCAGCGGCAAGGGCGCGGATGCGGTTGTAGCCGCAGTTGGCGGCGCGCGTCCTCGGCGAGGGCGGCGTCGCGGGCGTCGCGGGCGGCGGCGCTAGGGATGTTGGCGTTGATGACGGCGGTGTCGAGGTTGTGTTCTGCGTTGCTGGCGGCAGCAGCGCAGTGGGCGGCGTAGGTGGTGGCGTAGTCACCGGCGTCGGCGGCGGTGGAATCGTTGGCTATAAGATTGCGGGCGGCAATAAGGTCGCAGACGGTTTTGTTGTATTTGGCGGCGGAATGGATAGCGCGGACCTCGGCGGCAGAGGCGGCTTTGGAGGCTTTGATGGAGGCTTTGCGAGCGGTGGCGTAGGCGGCGCGGGCGGCGTTGGCGGAGGCGGGAGTGTTTTTGTCGGTGTCGCAGGCGTCCCGGAAGACTCTTGAGGTCTCGTCTACTAAGGCCATGGCGGTTTCGTATTCCTGCGTCCCCCGCCAGAATATGCAGTTGTTGAAAGCGACGTGGGCGGCGGCGTTGGCGGCGTCGGCACGGATTTTCTCACTGTAGATGGGGTCATTGACGGCGGCATGAGCTTCGGCGGCGGCTTCGGCCTTTTTGGCGGCGGCAGCGTCGGCACGGGCTCGTTCTTGAGCGATGAGGGTGTCGTAGGGGGCATATTTGACGTAGGTGGCAAGGCTGGGGTTGGCGGCATATTGGTCGGCAGCGGCTTTGGCGGCTCGGGTGGTGAGACTGGGATCGGCAGCGTCGCGGGTTTCCCACGCACTTTTGCATATGGCGGCGTGGGCGGTGTTGGTGGTGCGGAAGTTGATGACGTGGGCAGTGAAGCGGGCGGCAGCGGCAGCAGCAGCGACGGTGGCGTCGGCGGCGCGGGCGGCGCGGGAGACGTATCTGGGGAGCCTCGCAATTAATATTAAAGGCATGCACTTTTACGTGTTCTTTGTTAATCCCAAACCTTACTTGTAAAAGTACTACATCTTCAGCGTTGAGCATATCTCAGACTGGAATCTTTCGTTCATTACCAATACGCCTCATTTCCTCATCAGATTCTCTATACCAAGCATCTTCAGGTATTCCATATTTTCCTAGATGACACATATGGCGCAATTTTCTTCTTACTGCCCATATACCGCAAGAATTGTATGTTTGATCTCTGCTGTCATAATACTTTCCGTCAACTCTGTAAACAAAGTGAAGCATATTTCCTATATATATGATTTCCCCAAGAGGCTTATCTAAGTATCCATTCTCCTTTTCTAACTGCATAAATGCCTTTATTTCATCTTCGGGGCGCCCCATAGCCCGCAATTTTTGTATGAGCGGAGAGTCTGATATCACTGCTGGAGCATTCCCTCCATTTACAGACTTGTCTGGAGTAACATGCCCAGCGTCTACATCTGCTTTTGCTTTGTCTTTTAGTCGTTTTGCTTCTGCTTCTTCTTCTCTTTCTTTTGCTGCTTTAGCGTCTGCTACTCGTTTGTCTTCTTGTTCTTTTGCTAGTCGTTTTGCTTCTGCTTCTGCTGCTTCTACTTTTTCTTTTGCT
>BNVZ01000128.1 GCA_025998475.1 Endomicrobiia bacterium
TCACTGCTGATACTGCGCGTCTTGCTGTGCGAAAGTTCATTATGAAGGATTTGCCCATGCTCAATATAATATCTTGGGTGGGATGTATGACAACGGAGTAAAAGGTTTTTGGATTGTTTTGATTTTGGTGTTGAAAACATTAAAAATCCTTACTTATCAAAAAAGTCATAAAATGTGTCAAAATGTAAGAAATCAGAAATTATCACATGGAAACATCAGAAATTTTTAACGCCGCAACCAACTAGAGACCAATACCACAAAAACGGTGAACTACTTGCTTTCAAGAATCTTTGCCAATGCTGTTTTGGCGCCAAAATGCCCTTGTTTTACAGCTTTTTTAAGCCAGTTAATTGCTTCTTCTTTGTAATCTTGTTTTCTCGTATCCGTTTTCATGCATCACATCCAAGTTGTATTTAGTCCAAGCATCTCCTTGTTCTGCTATTTTTTTGAGTTGATCAATTGTTTTTTTATCATTTTGGGATACACTTTCTCCTTTGATATCAGATACACCCAAACAAATGTTTGTGCATACAAACATTGCTAGTACTACTAGCATATTCCTTACTCTTTTGTGCTTGCCTAGAAACTTTACTCTTATCATCCTTTTTCTCCTTGATATAAAATTATGTTAGCTAAATCTCTTATTTGTATGTCTATGTGGAGTCCTCGTGATTTAGCAGACAATAAGTTAAACTATTTTTTGTTAACGCTGATAATATAGCATATTCGATGGCTAAAATGTCTAGGACACCTAATGAACTTCAATAGACCTCTTGCACAACTTGAGTGTTAATTTCAAAATTACAAATACCTGAAACCCTGAGTTAAATCGCAGTCCAAAGCGTCTTTTACGGTTTCTGTATCTATTCTGTACTATCGGCACTTATGGATACATACTACATCTTTGAACCTTTTAACAAATACTTTAATGTTTTCTACTATAATCATCTGATAAATCTTTCTATTTAACTCCTTATCTTCTTTTGTCAGTGGGTGTTTCTTTGATCTCTTTTTTTAAAACCAGTGTGTTTGTATGTATTTTGCCTAAGGCCTACTAAACTGTATCTGCCATGTATCTTATTGTCTTTCTTTGCATAAATACATGCCTTCTAAAATAAACTAAAATCGTGCTCCTTGCCCTATCAATCGCTGTGCATATTACTTGCTTGTCTTTAATTTAACTACTACCAACGGTTATTGTATGTTTATTATTCTTTTCGCTTTCGCCACTTTCGCTGTTTTTTTTAGGTCTTTGTGTCAATCTCTAGCATAATCACTGCTACTTTTACTTCTAGCGCTTTGTTTATCAATACCTATTCCCATCTAGTATATTCCCCACTGCTCATTAATGCTTCTTGTGCATGCCCTATGTCTATATCCACAACTTTTGCTGACATTGTAACTGTCTCAAGTGACAGACAATATATCCGAATACTCTATATGCCCTATATGCACAACTTTTGCTGACATTGTAACTATCTCCTACGATAATTATGTCCTAATACCCTATGTCTATATCCACAACTTTTGCTGACATTGTAACTGTCTCTTGTGACAATATGTTTGGGTATTGCCCTAAAGTATTCAAACATCATCTTTACAATATTCTCTGTACTCAATTTTCTCTTTGCTCACCTGTCTTCCTTCTTTTCTTTTCTTACTCCCGACTATCCTTTGTTTTATCAAATGCTTTCTTTACTCCCATTAATACTAAACCCATTCCACCCGACCCACACTTTCTTTTTCTGTTTCATAATACTTCTATTGTACTTTTATATGTTAGTTATTAAGAGGTCTATTCTTTTTTCATGTCGTTTTACATGGTATGACGCCAATACTTGACATGAGCCGTGGAAAGTTGAAAATGCTCTTTAGCGATGTTAGTGCTAGTTGTTGAATGTGACGCCAACACTTGACACAAGCCGTGAAAAGTTGTGAATGTTCATTGGTGCTGATTGTTTTGAGCCTGTGGCACTATAGATACATGCTACATTAAGAAAAGCTAAAACTAGGGAGAGATGTCATGCGAAAAAGAAAGTTGTTAATTTCATCTCCATTTATTTTACTTGGTTTTTTGGTTTTAAGTTCATGCGATAAAAAGAACGCGAGCCTTGTAAATAGAAGGACTGCTGCCCCAGAGAAAATAGAAGAAATAAAAGAAAAACAAAAAGCAGAAGCAAAAGAAGAGAAGAAAAAAAATCTGGAAGCGCGAGCAAAAGAACAAGCAGACAAAGCAAAACAAGAAGAAGAAGCAGTAGAAGCAAAACAAAAAGAAGCAGAATCTATGGAGGAGGTGTGTTCCATCTGCCAGTATGATATTAACAAAATTAGCAAAGATCATATAGCATGCACAAACTGCAAAAAACCATTTCATACCGAGTGTATAGAATTGTGGCTGGAAAAGAATAACGTATGTCCTCTGTGCAGAAAAACAGATCCAATTCCATCTATCACAGTTGCCGCGTCGCTGCTGCTGCCCGTGCTTCCGCTGCTGCCCTCAGACGCGCCGAGGACAATGCCCGCAATGCCTCTCCGCCCTCTGCACCGCCGCCCACAAGGCCCGTGCATCTGCCACCGCCGCCCACACCTCCGCCGATGACGCCCACACCTCCGCCGACGACGCCCGTTCCGCTGTCGACGACGCCCGCGCCTCCGCCGACGCCATCTTCAGCGCTTCCTCCGACAATATCCGCAATGCTCTCACCGTCGCCGTCGATCGCACCTCTGCTGCTGCCGCTGCTGCCGACGCCTCCTCCTCCGAAGCCGCCTGCGCCTCTGACCTCGCCCGTTCCGCCGCTAATCTTGCCGCCGACAAGGCTGCCGTCTACATCGCCTCCATCATCGCCGACCCCGACACCCGTGCCGACACCGACACCGTCCGCGAAGCCGCCCGCCTTGCCGCTCGCCACGCTAACCTTGCCACCGATAAGGCCAACGCTGCCCGTGCCTCCGCCAAGGCTGCCCGCGATGCCCTTACCGACCTCGCCATCGCGTTATCGCTGGACAAGTCAAATAGTTAGCTAGGCGTTTTGACAATCGACAAAATCAAAAAACCTAAAGCATTAGTTGCCAAAGCTAATGTTCTGTGTGTCTACTTACACAACATGTGCACCTCATACATTAAACGACAAGGTCACTATAAGTATACCTTCGGAAATGACGACTCAACAAAGAAGATAAAAATGATAAAACTGAAAAAGAGTATTAGACCTCTTACATAACTAACATATCAACAAAGAAGATAAAAATGATAAAACTGAAAAAGAGTATTAGACCTCTTAATAACTAACATATAAAAGTACAATAGAAGTACTATGAAACAGAAAAAGAAAGCATGTGGGTCAGATAGAATGGGTTTAGTATTAATGGGAGTAAAGAAAGGGACGTTTGACAAAACAGTGAGGATAGCAAGGAGTAAGAA
>BNVZ01000129.1 GCA_025998475.1 Endomicrobiia bacterium
TTGGTCAAGCTACCGCTTCCGAAAGTTATTTAAACATACCAAGTATTATAGCTGCTGCGGAAATCTCAGGGGCTGATGCGATTCATCCAGGATATGGCTTTTTAGCTGAAAATACATATTTCTCAGAAGTTTGCGAAGCCTGTGGAATTAAATTTATAGGACCTTCAAAAGAGTCAATAGAACAGATGGGCGATAAAATTTCTGCTATAAAGCTTATGAAAAAATCGGGAGTTCCTACAATACCGGGGTCCGATGGGCCTGTAAATGCCGATGATCCTAAAATTTTTGATATAGCGAAAAAAATAGGATATCCTGTTATTGTTAAGCAACGGCAGGCGGAGGCGGTAAAGGCATGAGAATAGATGTTTCAGAAGAAACTCTTCGAAACACTATAATCGTAGCGCAAACGGAAGCAAAAGCCGCTTTTGGAAATTCCGATGTGTATATGGAAAAGTGTATTGAAGAACCTCATCATATAGAGTTTCAAATTCTTGGAGATAAATATGGCAGAACTGCGTACCTGCCCGAAAGAGACTGTTCTATACAGAGAAGACATCAAAAACTTGTTGAAGAAAGTCCATCTCCTCTTATAGGCGAAGCACTCAGAAAAAAGATGGGAAAAGCTGCAAGAAATGCTGCTACAGCTGTTAAATACGTTACAGTTGGCACTGTGGAGTTTCTTGTAGATAAAAAAGATCGTTTCTATTTTATGGAAATGAATACAAGAATTCAGGTAGAGCATCCTATTACGGAAATGGTTACGGGTTTAGATTTGGTAAAAGAACAAATTAAACTTGCGGCTGGAGAAAAACTTTCTATAGTTTCTGAAAAAGTTAAAATTTTAGGACATGCTATAGAGTGCAGAATAAATGCTGAAGATCCTGACAAAGATTTTATTCCTTCACCTGGAACCATTGGCAAATTATATTTGCCCGGAGGTCCCGGGATAAGGCTGGATACTCATGTTTATTCAGGATACACGATACCGCCTTATTATGACAGTTTGATTGCAAAAATTATTGCTTTTGGATCAAACAGGGGTGAGTCCATTGCAAAAATGCAGAGAGCTTTGAGAGAAGTTGAGATAGAGGGTATTAAAAATACTTCTTCTTTACACAGTAAAATTATGTCTAACGAAAAGTTTCGTAGAGGAAGTGTAAACACAAATTTTCTTTCAAAGTATATATTTGAATAATAGTCTTTGGTATTTTTTTTCATTCTTTCATTTTACTAATTCTGTTTCTGTTGTATGTCGCAATTGCAGGTGTTGCGTTAGCTGCTTGGACTTTGGTTTAGCGTTTTTTTTTGATTTGATTATGTAATGGATTATTGTATAATAAAAACAGGTTTTGGGCGTATGGTTTGTAGTAAAGATTTACAAATTGCTTATAAACATACATAAGTTTGGATCCTCTTATTTCAATGTTTATATATAATGTGTAGAACATTTTTGCGGGTGTAGTTCAGTGGTAGAACGTCTCGTTGCCAACGAGAAGGTCGTGGGTTCAAGTCCCATCGCCCGCTTATCCTTACAGAAAACAAGGGCTCGGTTTGGTTCCTCCGTTGCATGAAGAAGGCAATAGGTCAAAAATGGCTTAAATATAAGCTCAAACGCAATAAAAAATTATTAACTATACTGGGACTGGATAAAGTGCGTTGAGGGCACGATTAATAGAATGGCAAAAATTAAAAATCTTTAGGTCAAAAATGGCTTAAATATAAGCTCAAACGCAATAAAAAATTATTAACTATACTGGGACTGGATAAAGTGCGTTGAGGGCACGATTAATAGAATGGCAAAAATTAAAAATCTTATTGTGGGTTGTGGATTTTCAGGTGTTACAGTAGCCAGAAAAATAGCAGAAGATTTTGATGAAAAAGTTGTTGTCATTGACGCAAGAGATCATATTGCCGGTAACTGTTATGACTACTGGGACGGCAACCGTATTTGTGTTCATAAATACGGCACCCATATTTTTCATACAAACTTGAAAGAAGTTTGGGATTTTGTTAGTAGATTTACTAAATGGTATCCTTATCAGCATAAAGTTAAGGGTCTTATAGATGGCCAGCTTGTTCCTATTCCGTTCAATTTAAATTCTTTACACCAACTTTTTCCAGAAAGTATCTCTAGTAGAATTGGGCTATGTCTTATAGAAAAATTTGGGGTTAATAAGAAAGTTTGTATATTGGATTTACAAAAAGTTAAAAATAAAGATTTAAATTTTTTGGCAGAATATGTTTATCAAAAAGTTTTTTTAGAATACACAATAAAACAGTGGGCAATGAAACTTGACGAAATAGACAGCTCTGTTTTGGAAAGAGTTCCTGTCCATATTAGCCGCGATGACAGGTATTTTCAAGACAAATATCAAGGCGTTCCCTTAGAAGGATACACAAAGCTCATCTCGAAAATGTTGGATCATTCCAATATAGATGTACGTCTTTCTACTCCATTTTCAAAAAGCATGGAGTACGAACGTCTGTTTTATACGGGTGCAATTGATGAGTTTTTTGACTACAGATTTGGGCAATTGCCGTATCGTAGTATAAAGCTTGATTTTATAGAATTTCCTTTTTCAAGGTTTCAAGATGCTGCTGTAATTAATTATCCTTGTAATTATGATTTTACTCGTATAGGTGAGTATAAATGGTTTTTAAACAATCAGTCTGATAAGACCGTTGTATCCTATGAGTATCCAGAATCTTTTGTATTAGGGGAAAATGAGCGTTATTATCCGATTATAAAGGATAAAAACGTGGAGTTATATAATCGTTATCTTGATCTCGCTAAAGACATACCAAATATTTATTTTCTTGGTCGTTTGGGAGATTATAAATATTATGACATTGATAAGGCCATTGAACGTGTAATTAAAGTATTTGGCCATAAATGTATTTATAGCACAAAAAGGATTCGCTATGATGGATGCAGAAATACTTGCAAGTAAACCTCGTATATCTGTACTTATGCCAACGTTTAATTCAGCAAAGTTCCTTCAGGCAGCGATGAATTCTGTGTTTCGTCAAACCTGTCAGAATTTTGAATTCTTGATAGTCGATGATGCGAGCAGTGATGATACGATAAAAATAATAAACTCATATCATGATAAAAGAATTCGTATAGTACAACAAGGTTCACGAAAAGGCTTGGCAGCAGCTCTTAACCTGGGCTTACGCGAAGCGAAAGGTGTATATGTGGCACGATTTGACAGCGATGATCTAAGCTATCCTCACAGGTTCGAGCAGCAAGTTGCATTTCTTGACGCGCACAAGGACATCTCGATTTTAGGTACTTGGCAATATCATTTCGGGAAAACCAATCACATACATCGCGGTGTTGCAACGCATGAGGAACTACAAATTTATATCTAGCTGCAGAAGATTATGT
>BNVZ01000130.1 GCA_025998475.1 Endomicrobiia bacterium
AACATCATCATCGTCACCAACATCTAGTTCGGCAAGATCTTCATCACCACCATCATCAACATTATCATCGTTAGCACCATTTAGTTCATCAAGCTCTTCATCACCATCACCATCATCATCGTCACCATCATCTAGTTCGGCAAGATCTTCATCACCACCATCATCAACATTATCATCGTTAGCACCATTTAGTTCAACAAGCTCTTCATCACCATCACCATCATCATCAACATCATCCTCTTCATCTTCATCTTCATCATCTTCTTCATCATTATCTTCATCTTCATCATCGTCTTTGTCTATGTGGGAGATGGATGATGCAGTTGAGGCTACAGATGGGGTTTTTGAGGTAACGGTTAGCAAGGATGAGGAGGAGGAGAAACTACTAGCCGAGCATTTTGTTGAGAAGCCGATAATAGCTGTAATTTGCACTAATGATCGGGAAACGTGGGCACAAGAGCTGAAAGAGCCGTCTACACGTAAAAAAGAAAAAGAACGTAAAGAAGAAGAAGAAAAGAAAGACGAAGAAAATAAAGGAAAAGATGAAGAAGTAGATGAAGAAGCAGAAAGAACAACTCCAATTTCATCTCCATCTCCAGTTAGCTTTACAGATCCAACCCTTCAAGCCCTTTTCGTCGACATCATCCCCAACCTCGATCCCGACGACCGCAACAGGCTCGTCTGCACAATCAACATCCTCTCTGACCCCGACCTCGCCGACGCCCAGCCCTCCTACTTCCCCACCAACCTCATCAGCATCCTCTCTGACCCCAAGCTCAGCCCCGTCGACTGCTCCCGCCTCATCAACCTCCTCTATAACCTCGGCGGCCGCCGCCGCAACCTCAACCTCCTCAATATTCTCTTTGACCTCGCCAACGCCCCCGCCACTCGCTCCCGCCTCATCAACGTCTTCTTTAGCCTCGAAGGCATGAATCTCATCGACTGCCCCTGCCGCCACCTCATCGACATCCTTTCTGGCCCCGACTTCGCCGACGCCCGCCTCTACCTCATCCGCGTCCTCACTGACCTCGGCACCTACGACGACCCCGACGACCGCTTCGCCCCCGACGCCGCCCACTCCCTCATCAATGCCCTCTTAGACCCCAAGCTCAGCCTCATCACCCGCAATCACCTCATCTACGCTCTCTTTGGCCTCGACTCCTGCGCCAGCGACGACCTCATCGGCATCCTTTTTGAAGACAACCCCGACGCCCCGCACTCCTTATCCTTACACACCAACCTCATCAACATCCTCGCTGACCCCGTCCTCAACCCCGTTACCCGTGCCAACCTCATAAGAGTCCTCTTTCACCCCCCCCTCGCCACCAACGACTCCAACAACGTCTACCCCGTCCTCATCGATATCCTCTCTGACCGCAACCTCAACTCCACCACCACCGCCAACCTCATCAACATCCTCTTTAACCTCCCCTCCCTCGCCCCCCGCATCAACCTCATCAACCACCTCTTTGGCCTCGACACCGCCGCCGCCCGCACTGACTACATCAATCAACTACTACAGCAACAACAAGAACAATCAACAAAATTAGAACAGTATATCAATGAGTTCAACGGGCTCATCAAAGAGCTCCCTCATTCCTCCGACGTCTACAACGATGCCATCTTCGCCGCCGAAGTTGTCAAACTCGCTAGAAGTGTCAACAATTACTACGCCGCCGACGACGCCAAAGACCGCGCCACCGAGGTCGCCAAAATTATCAAAGCCGCCAGAAGTGTCAACGATAACGCCGCCACCATAGACGCCGAAAACCACGCCGCCGCCGCCGACGACGCCAAAGTTCGCCTCTTCAACAATTACTTCGTCAACCTCGACCACGTAGCCCAAGCCGCCCTACATTGTATCCTCACTTTCGCCGCCGAACTCGACCCCAAAGCAGCCGCCGACTACGCCAAAATCACCGCCGATGAAGCCGGCCTCGTCAGTACCCACGCCGACGCCGCCCGCGCCGTCGCCAGCGACACCGAAAATACCCATAATGACGATATCCAAACCTCCTCTAAAATCGCCGACGTCCTCACTAAAATAACCAAAATCTTTGCCAACAAAGCTAAAAAGCGGGCTGAATGCATTGAACAGTTCAAGTAATTCAAGTTCAAGCTCGAGCATTTTGTCATCGAGCAGTTCAAGTAGTTCGAGTTCATCATCAAATTTTTCGAATAGAAAACAAGGCGGAGAAGAAGGCAAAGGAGAAGATGATGAAGGCAAAGACATTCAGGGTATGATTAATAGACGGAGTGAGAAAGAAAAAGAAAAGGGCAAGGATAGATTCTCCGAGAAGCAGAAGAATGAAAAGAATAGAAACAGGAAAGAAGATGACGATTCTTCCTCATTGTCTTTTCCGTATTCATCATCGTCTTCATCGAGCTCATCATCCTCTTCAAAAGGCCAAGACAAAGAAGAGCACACTTTAGAATGGTATATCAGTGAGTTCGACAAGATCACCAATCAAATGATTCGACACACCGCCTCCACACCGTCGCCACTGCCGCCGCGGAAGTTATCAAAATTGCCCACGGCGACCGCCCCCACCGCGCCCCAGCCTACGTCTGTACCGCCAACGCCGTTGCCGAAGCCGGTGACCTTGCCGTCGCCGAGTACAATGGCAATATCACCGATACCAAGAGTGGTGACGCTGCTGCTGTTCGCGCCATCGCCGCAGCCACCCGCGCCGCTGCCGCCTATGTCTTCATTTTCACCAACAATGATCCTATCGCCGCCGACAACGTCAATGCCATCACCGCCGACGAAGCCGCATCCGCCGCCAACCACGCCTGCCCCGAAGCCGCCGAAGCCGCCGACATTGCCGCTAAAATAGCCAAAATCTTAACCACCATAACTAAAGAAGAAATGGATAGAAGACGAGTATGACTCCAGTTATATAGCAGTAACTAAATAACCGACCCTATGTGTAATCTTTTGCGTAATCTTTGCGATACAACGAGAACTTTAGATCTTCTTCCATTAGACTGCTCTCCATTTTATTCCATTAGCTGTCCTCCATTCTAATTTATTTTAGTATACCTTTAAGATAGTGGTTTATCTATGTCAATATGCTAACGATATATCATTCCCCCTTTATTTTAGTATACCTTCGGGGTAGTGGTTTATCTATTTCAATATGATAAAGATTATCGTTACCCCTTCCGTGTGTTTATCTTAAAACTATCCTTAAAGTACTACAAGCTTAAACGACAAAAACGTAATAGAATTTTTAGGTACTGTGTTACTTTTTATAGCTAGTTTAAAAACCAAGCAAAAAAATGATAAAAATGAAAAA
>BNVZ01000131.1 GCA_025998475.1 Endomicrobiia bacterium
GTCGTTCGCATCATTCATACAACTATTGCAACCCTTAAGTGCGATTTTTCCATGGGTGTCCTTGGTTTTATAGCTGCAATAGGGTTTGCCGTCACTATTTTTTTCTATGATTACCACCCGCCTGCACATCCGCCTGCACCTGTGCCCTCCGTTGTGATGGTGTGTAGTAATAGTAATCCGAGAACACCTGTGGCTGCCACTGATTATTCCACAGTGGTTGTTGTTGTTGATGTTGTTGATGATGTTGTTGTTGTTGATGTTGTTGTTGTTGATGTTGTTGTTGTTGATGTTGTTGTTGTTGTTGTTGATATTGTTGTTGTTGATGTTGTAGTTGTTGTTGTTGATATTGTTGTTGTTGACCCACATGCTGACCACCACCCCGACCCCACCCATGCGACTGTCTATCCGTATTTGTACCTATACCTGCACCTGTGCCACCACCTCTGTTTACACCGCAGCAGGCGGGGTCGTCGTAGTCGGCGTAATTGGCGTTGCGTTCGGCCCATGTGCGGATGTTGCTAGGGGGTTCGGCGGCGGCTTCGTCGGCGCGGGAGCGGGCGCATTTGGCGCGGATACTGGTGGCGGCGGCGCGGCGGACGGCGTCAGAGTAGTAGGCGGGGTCGTAGTCGGCGAATTTGGCGTTGAGGTCGGCCCATGTGCGGATGTTGTGTAAGTGTTCGGCGGCGGTGTTGGCAGCGTCTTGGGCGCAGGCAGCGACCGTTTCGGCAGCATTGCAGACTTTATTTTTGGCACGGATCTGGATGTCATGGGAAGATTTGGAGAAAAGCTTCAAGCCAACATCATCGCAGGTGTCGACGAAGACGTTTTTGGCACGGACGGCGGCTATTTCAGCGTTTAAGTCTTCGATGGTGGCGATGGAGAGGTCATGAGCGGTGGCGCTGTCGATGCCGTCAGTGTCGTCGGTGTCGCATAATGCTTCGAGGTGAGCTTTGGCACGGTTGGCCCATACGCGGGCGGATCTGGCGTTGGCCTCGGCGACGTCGGTGATGGTGATTTTGTCGGGGCAGTAGTGGGCGATGCAGCGGGTAAGGTTGGCCCATACGCGGGTGTCGCGGGCGGTGGCCTCGGCGCAGGCGGCGGCGTTTTTGGCGTAGGTGGTGATTTAAAATGATCAATGTTAGAGTGCGCGATGGTGAGCCTATTGAAGAGGCTATTAGACGCTTTAAAAGAGAATGTGAAAGAAATGGAGTAATGCAGGAATAAAAAAAAACGTGAATTCTATAAGCCTCCAAGCATTTTGAAAAAAGAAAGACTTGCAGAAACAAAAAGAAAAATTCATCGCAAAATGCTTAAAGATAGTAGATGGTCTAAGTGAGAATAAAAAAAGGGAGTTGTGCCTAGCTGTATTGCTGACATATAGCCCCCTTTTGTTTTAGGGTGATAAAATGAAACTAAAAGATATACAAAAAATATTTGTAGAAAAAGGTATTGGGGTAGACCCGAGAGGCGCAGATATTGTAGAGATGGATTTGTTAAAGCGCAAAGAAGAATATGATGCTCTTTCGGATAAAAAGAAAGAGAATTACGATATGGAAAGCCTTACCAATCCTTACTACGATTCAAGAATTCTATATGGCGATGAGAATACTGAAGTTAAAACAGTTATGGTTGGTATAGATATAGAGACTCAGGAACTTTTACTCGCAAAACATCTTATAAGTTTAGGAGTTAAGATTGATTTGATTATAGCGCACCATCCGGAAGGATATGCCTATTCTACATTTTATGGTGTTATAGGAATGCAGACGGATATATTAAATAAACAAGGCATTCCTGTAAATATTACGGAAAAAATTGTTTCTGAAAGAATGCGTGAAGTTCAAAGAAGCGTGCTTCCCCAAAATAATGAAAGAATTTATGATGCGGCAAAACTTTTAAATATACCTCTTATGACAGCTCACAGTGTTGCCGACAATCATGTAGCTTCATTTCTTCAGAAGGAAATAGATACATTAAACCCCGTGTATTTAAAAGAGATTGTAGAATTACTAAATAAATATCCAGAATATCAACATTCTGCAAAAATTGGGCACGCTCCGTTTATTTTAAGCGGAAGTGATTATTCCAGATGTGGAAAAGTTTTTGTAGATATGACCGGAGGAACAGAAGGTCCTATTGAATCTTTTGAGAAACTGGAAGTTGCAGGAGTAGGAACTATAGTTGCAATGCATTTAAGTCCTAAGGGTGTAAAGGAAGCAGAGAAACATCATTTAAATATTGTTTTAGCCGGACACATTTCGTCTGATAATTTAGGTTTAAATTTGCTTTTTGACAAATTAGAAAGCAAATCAACAGAGAAGCTTGAATTTGTAGAATGTTCCGGTTTTAGAAGATTTAGAAGATAAAATGACTATACCTGAAGATGCAATTGAAAGAGTAAGGCTCTCAAACAATATAGAGTTTGTAATAAGAGAGTACTTGCCAGATTTGAAGAGAGCGGGTCGCAATTGGAAAGCCTGTTGTCCTTTTCATAACGAAAAAACTCCGTCTTTTGTAGTAAGTCCAGAGAAAGGTATTTTTAGATGCTTTGGGTGTAATGTTGCGGGTGATGTTTTTAAATTTGTTATGCTTGCTGATAATATTTCGTGGATTGAGTCTGTAAAGAAACTTGCTAAAAAAGCAAACATAGAAATTCAAGAAACAAAACAAGATATAGTGAAAACGTCTGAAAAAACAAAGCTATTTGATATTTTAGAGAGTTCTGCGGTATTTTATCACAAATATTTGACTGAGAGTGCGAGCGCTAATAAAGCAAGAGAATATCTTGAGCAGCGCGGCATTACTTGCGAAACTTTAAATAAGTTCAAAATTGGATTTGCTCCTTATGGACAGCTTATACAGTCAGCTTTAAAAAAAGGTTATGCAGTAGAAGATCTTTTAAAGGCTGGGTTGATCACAAAAGTTGCAGGAGGAAATTTTTTTGAATATATGTCAAGAAGAGTAGTTTTTCCGATTTTCGATGTTCAAGGCAGAGTTGTGGCGTTTGGTGGAAGAACCATTACAAATCAAGATCCAAAATATTTGAATACTCCCGAAACGATTGTTTATTCTAAATCTTCAAATCTTTACGGTTTGTTTCAAACGTTGCCTGAACTTCGTAAAGAAAGAAAAATTATCGTTCTTGAAGGTTATATGGATGTTGTTATTCCGCAGCAGTTTGGAATAACGGGGGCCATTGCGAGTCTTGGGACGGCATTTACTCAAAATCATGCAAGATTGATTTCAAGATATTCCGATAGCG
>BNVZ01000132.1 GCA_025998475.1 Endomicrobiia bacterium
TACTCCTTGCTATCCTCACTGTTTTGTCAAACGTCCCTTTCTTTACTCCCATTAATACTAAACCCATTCTATCTGACCCACATGCTTTCTTTTTCTGTTTCATAGTACTTCTATTGTACTTTTATATATTAGTTATGCAAGAGGTCTAATATCACCATCTTTAAATACTTCTCTATTTTCAGTGCTTTCAATCATTTAAGGCCTCCCCTACCTGCCTCACACGTCATGTTTCTATGTCTATCTAAAATGATTGTATCTTTCTATCGGAAATACATAAGTATAAAACTATATCTTTTTAACATCTTATTCATCTCTTGGCTATAGTTCTTAGTCTTTGGAGTTTTCAGCTCTTGAAAACGTCTGGGTTCTCTGGGCTACTTACAATTCTTTTCGTAGCCCAGCAAATATTAGTAACAGGAGTCCTAGAGATATAAGCAAAACCAATTGAAATAGACTAAATGCTCTGTAAATATGCAAGAACTCACATAAGACAGTTATTTTAGAACAATACCAGCCACATAAATAGCGACATTTTTATCAGCAGTAGCAGAGAAATAGATATTCTCTGAAGTTTTCTGTCTTTTGAAAACGACTGGACTTTCACCAATCTCACAATGTTCCAGCTAAAACCGATCCCTGAAAGTTAGCTAATTTAGCTTTTTTCTTAGCATCACGCTTAAGAGTTGACTTAACATTACGTTCATAGACTTTAAGAGCTTTAGCTTTCTCGAAGTCTACATCTTTAGACATTGATATAAAGTATAACTTTAAAGGATACTTCTTTATTCCATTAAGGACTGTTTGGTAATCTTGGCCACCATCATAGGCAAATAGAGCTTTGATTAGCTTACCAGAATCTGTATCATTTAAAGTATCAAATACCTTTTTCCATTCTTTGTAAATCATAAATACTTTCTTATTCTGACATCCTAATGCTTTATACGCTGTAGGCATTTCTTACCCTCCTTAATGTATAATATCCTAATTAAACATTTATGTCAATTATTTGTAGAGCTAATTATTGTGTTATCTACTAACGTACTTAACAGATACAGCGTTAAGTCCTAATGACTTACTTAACATAATGTGAAAAATATGAAATTGACACTTTTTTTTTCGAAGAACAAAAATAGCGTCGGAAGTTATTGACAAACTGCTCAGAAAATGATATAATAAGTTTTTTAAGTGGCTATAAGCTACAGTGCTACTGTCGTAGCCCCTCGCTACTCCACTTCTGCTACTGTCCTTCTGCTAGGGGAAAATTCAACAAAGAATTCTCCCCGTTGAGCAAAAGCTACGGGCCGTATGCTACTTAAACTGTGAGCGTCACGGAGTCGCTCACTTACTTCGTCGTATGATTCGAATACTTATGCTACTTAAAAGACCTATTAACTTCTTGATTCTACGGTATAAGAATATCTATTAGACCCCTTGCATAACTAATATATAAAAGTACAATAGAAGTACTATGAAACAGAAAAAGAAAGCATGTGGGTCAGATGAAATAGGTTTAGGATTAATTGGAGTAAAGAAAGCATTTGATAAAACAAAGGATAGCAAGGAAGAAAGAAAAGATAGGGCAAGTAGGTGAGCAAAGAGAAAATTGAGTACAGAGAATATTGTAATGATGATGTTTTGAGTACTTTAGGGCAATATAGGACGTATTATTAGACCTGAGACAGTTACAATGTCAGCAAAAGTTGTGGATATAGGACTAAAAGCACGTAGAAGAAGTATTAATAATAGTGGGGAATATGCTAGATGGGAATAGGTATTGATAAACAAAGCGCTAGAAGTAGAAGTAGCAGTGATTATGCTAGAGATTGATACAAAGACTTCAAAAACAGCGAAAGTGGCGAAAGCGAAAAGAATAATAGACATACAATAACCGTTGGTAGTAGTTAAATTAAAGGCAAGCAAGTAATATGCACAGCGATAATAGGGCAAGGAGCACGATTTTAGTTTATTTTAGTAGGCATGTATTTATGCAAAGAAAGACAATAAGATACATGGCAGATACAGTTTAGGAGACCTTAGGCAAAATACATACAAACACACTGGTTTTAAAAAAAGAGATCAAAGAAACACCCGCTGACAAAAGAAGATAAAGAGTTAAATAGAAAGATTTATCAGATGATTATAGTAGAAAACATTAAAGTATTTGTTAAAAGGTTCAAAATAGTCTAAAGAATAGATAAGTAATTACAGAAGACGCTTTGGACTGCGATTTAACTAAGGGTTTCAGGTATTTGTATTCTTGAATTTAATGCTCAAGTTGTGTGAGGGGTCTAATGAGTATGAGTGACAAAAATTGACAAGTTCAATTTGCAAGTTAGTAGTTATATAGATGCTAAAAGATGAAGTGATATCTGTTGTGAATCGTTTTTTTTAGCTTCTAGGTTTAAATATTAAACTCTTAAATCAGCTTAGCTTTCGGTGTCATTTTACATGATATGATGCCAAAATTTGACACAAGCCGTGGAAGGTTGTAGAATGTTCTTCTAGTGCTGGTTGTTGAACTTGTAGTGCTAGTAAGTCATACTACCTACGTCAAGAAAAAATAAGACAGGGAGAACATCATGACAAAAACAAAGCTATTAATTTCATCTTCGTATGTTTTACTTGGTTTTTTGGTTTTAAGTTCATGCGATAAAAAGAACGCGAGCCTTGTAAACAGAAGGACTGCTACTCCAGAGAAGATAGAAGAAGCACAACGAAAAAGAGAAGCACAAGAAAAAGAAAGATTAAGAATAGCAGCAGAAGAGGCACAAGCAAAACAAGAAGAAGAAAGAGTAAGAGAAGAAGCACAAGCAAAACAGGAAGGAAAAGCAGAACCAACAAAAAAGAAAGAATCAGCGCTCGATACAAACAAAAATCTAGCGCAAGTATTAGAACCAACAAAAGCAAAACAACAAAAAGAAGAAGCAGCAGAATCAACAAAAGAAAAAGAATCAGATTCCGATCCAAACAAAAACCTAGTGCTAGCCTCAGTCCAAGAGCAAGTATCAGCACCAGATACAGCGTCAGATGAATACGAGGGTTTGGAAGAATTGTTTGACGAAACTAATATAATGAATGGAGAGGAGTTTAAAAAGAATAGAGAAATAATTCGAATGAAGGAGGCACAGGAGGAGAAGGCAAAGATATTGGCTGATT
>BNVZ01000133.1 GCA_025998475.1 Endomicrobiia bacterium
TCCTCCAGGATCAAGACCGACGACACTCATAGATTATTTTTTAAAGGAAAACGATGATTTTTTAATGATAACTGACGAATCTCATATTTCTCTTCCTCAAATAAGGGGAATGTATGAAGGAGATAGAAGCAGGAAGCAAACTCTTGTGGATTTTGGATTTAGATTGCCGTCTGCTTTGGACAACAGACCTTTGAGATTTGCAGAATTTGAAAAACTTATAAGAAAATTAATGATGGTTTCAGCCACACCTGGAGCTTATGAATTAGAAAGAAGCAAAAAACACATAGTAGATTTAATTATTCGTCCTACCGGACTTGTAGATCCTGAAGTTATTATACGTCCTATAGATGGACAAATACAAGATCTAATGCAGGAAATACAAAAAGTTACCGATAAAAAACAAAGAACTTTGATTACCACACTTACAAAAAAAATGTCTGAAGATTTAACAACTTATTTAAAAGAAAAAGGATTTAAAGTTGAATACCTTCATTCCGAGATAGATACTTTAACAAGAATTGAAATACTTAAAAATCTAAGGTTTGGGAAATTTGACGTTTTGGTAGGAATCAACCTTCTTAGAGAAGGTTTAGACTTGCCAGAAGTTTCTCTTGTGGTTGTGTTAGATGCAGATAAAGAAGGTTTTTTACGTTCCGAATCTACTTTGATTCAGATTTGTGGAAGAGCCGCAAGGAATATTGACGGACGAGTTATTTTTTATGCAGATACCATGACAGGTTCAATGCAAAGAGCTTTAACAGAAATGAATCTCCGTAGAAAAAAACAAATTGAATACAATAAAAAAAACAACATCAGCCCTAAAACAATAATCAAAGCAGTTCACGAACTTAATGAGTTTAGCAATTTATCAAGGCATAAATCTATAACCCATATTCTAGCGGAAGAACAGTTTGATTATAAGGTTACTCCTAAAAATATCGATGGTATAATAAAAGAAATAGAATTACAGATGAAAGATGCAGCTGAAAATCTTGATTTTGAATCTGCTGCAGTTTTAAGAGACAGAATGCTTGAACTTAAAAATATGAAATCCGGTAAATCTCCATCTAAAAATAAAAAAAGATAAGTAGTTTTGTTGTTTTTGTATTTTGCATGATATTATATGTAAAGATAATTTTACATATAGAAATATGCCATTTTATTAAAATCCTGTAGTTGTTTTAATTCGTTTGTTTTTGTTTGACAGAGGTCCAAGGTGTTATGAGATTTTGCGACGGGTTGATAAGGTGCATAAAATTTAGTATAACTTTCTGGGTTTAATGGAAACGTCCTTCTTTAAAGTCCTTTGATGGGCGGATGGCGGAACTGGCAGACGCACAGGACTTAAAATCCTGAGGCTCGCGAGAGCCGTGAGGGTTCAATTCCCTCTCCGCCCATTGTGTTTTTAGTTGTTACGAACTTAAGCTGAGAGGATTACTCGAAAGAAGTACGAAAAATAGCATAGAGGCATATGATGGACGAGCGAATCGTTGGAATAAGAACGGGAGTATGGAAAAGAAAGTAGTGATAAAAAAAATGTAGGCAAGCCCTGGGGCATGATAAGGACTTATGCAAAAGAAAAAAATTAAACTTGAGGGATGCTTTCTATGTTTGAAACGCTTTCGTAAGATCTTTAAACAACATAACAAACTGTATAAGTTGTTTATGCGATTTATTTTGTTGGCTATGGTTGCATGTTGGTATTATTTACGGAAACATGCTTCGGTTTTTTGGTTTTGGTTATCGCGCTGCTAGCTCAATTGGTAGAGCAAACGACTCTTAATCGTTAGGTTATAGGTTCAATTCCTATGCAGCGCATTGATATATTTTGAAGTAAGGGTTTTTATGTTTTGGCAAAAAGTTTCTAAAATTTTCAAAAAAATTCAATAAAAATTTTGAACGCAGGAGGATTTATATGGTGCCTCTCGTTGTAAAGTGTTTTTCGTGTGTTTTATTACAGAATTCTTATAAAGTTTAAATAATTTTTCAGCGCCCTTCGGTTTATTTAATTTGATAATTTAATAAAATTATGTGTATAATTGGCCCGGGCAATTGAATTAAATATCGAGCATGAATAAAAGATAGGGGAGGGTACTATTATGGCAGAAGCGAGATGCATGAAATGTAAAAAACAAGTCGAGGTGAAAGATCCTCAAAATGTAGTGATGAAAAATGGCGTGAAAGCAATTTCTGGCGTGTGCCCTAATTGTTCAACGAAAGTTTTTAAAATCGTTGGTAAAAATAAGTAAGATAATGTGTTTACTAAGAACTGATAAAAAAAAATTAGAAGCTGGTTCTTTGTGGTTTAAAGAAGTGATTCTTTCGTTCGTTTATTGAGACAAAACCAATGTGTTGCTAGATTCTGTAAAAATTTCGAATCTTTAAAAAGACATGGCAACAATGGTTTGTTATGTTTTTAAAGAGGCTCTGCTTGCTTTTTTTCTGCTTTAATATGTACAATGAATGAGTTATTTTGTTAAAGATTTTGGTCTCCTGCTAGGTTTTTAGCGAAATTGTTGTGGTGTTTGGCAGTATAATTTTTTATAGGGCAAGGTTTTAAAAGATGAATAAAAAGACTTATTTACCGAAACAAGACTCAATTGAAAGAAAGTGGCACTTGATAGATGCCAATGGTGAAGTTTTAGGCAGACTTGCAGTTAAGGTAGCTGAACTTTTAAGAGGCAAAAATAAAATTTTCTATACTAACCATATAGACTGTGGCGATTTTGTGATTATTTTAAATGCAAGTAAAATTATTCTTACCGGAAATAAACTTAAGCAGAAGACATATTTTACATATTCAGGGTATCCCGGTGGAGTAAAATTAACGCCATATTCTGTTTTGATGGAAAAAAGTCCTGAAAAGGCATTGCTTGCAGCGGTCAAAGGAATGCTTCCTAAGAATAAGCTTGCAGGCAGACAGATTACGAGGTTAAGAGTATTTAAAGGCGATACACATACACACAGTGCGCAATTAATATCATCGATAAAGTAAAAGAGATGAGAGAGACACCCCATAATATGTCAATAGGTAAGAAGAAAGAAATACAAAGTAGTCAAAGAACAACAAAGAAAGAGAAAATGGTTAGTTATTAACAAAGACTCTATCTGGGTCGTAAGAGTGTCTGGATTTAAGCAAAGAGAAAATAATTTGG
>BNVZ01000134.1 GCA_025998475.1 Endomicrobiia bacterium
AGTAGCAAGTAGGAAACAGAAGGGACTCTTGGGCTATGTTGCTAAACAGGGGGTCAAAGATCTACAGCAACAATTACAGCTCTTCAATTTCCACTGCTGATACCGCGCGTCTTGCTGTGTGGAGGTTTATTATGCAAGAGGTCTATTTTATGATTTTTTTGTTCAAATTTTGGGCTCATAATAGTTTTATCCTTGAGAGGCAATTTGTAACATTTTATAAATAGGAGGATAAGCTTTTTGTCTGATATCGTCTAGAACTGAGACAATATTTTTCATATTTACAAGCGCATCAAAGACCTTTGCCAGCGTAATTTTTTTCATGTTAGGACATTGCGCAAGATTTGTTACAGGATAAAAATTTTTATCAGAATTATCTTTGTTTAGTTTATATAAAATCCCTGTTTCGGTACCTATAATAAAATCCTTAACAAAATTTTTTTGTACATATCTACACATAACGCCTGTTGACATAACATGATCTGCCAGAGAGACAACTTCTGGGCGACACTCAGGATGCACAAGCACTTCGGTGCTTGGATGTTCTTCCTTTATTTTTAAAACATACTCAGGCAGAATAAAGTTGTTATGTGTAGGACAGAATCCGTTCCATATATTCATTTTTATACCAGAAGTTTTTTGAACATAACTTCCTAAATTTCTGTCAGGGACAAAAAGTATGTCTAAATTTCTTAAATTTTTACCTGAAGCAATGCTTTTTACAACATTTACAGCATTAGAAGATGTACAGCATATATCACTTTCAGCTTTTATCACAGCTGAAGTGTTTACATAAGCCACAACCACAGGATTTTTATATTTTGCTTTCCAATTCTTCAATTGTTCGGCAGTTATCATGTCTGCCATAGGGCACCCTGCTTGGGCATCAGGAATCAAAACTTTTTTATCAGGACTTAGTATAGATGCAGTTTCTGCCATAAAATGCACACCACAAAAAACAATGACATCGGCGTCGGTTTGTGTGGCTTTTATGCTTAATTCTAAAGAATCTCCGACAAAATCTGCTATATCATGAATTTCAGGTAACTGATATATATGGGCTAAAATTATCGCATTTTTTTCTTTTTTTAGTTTATTTAACTTTTCACCTATTTCATTCATTTTATATTCCATTTTTAGTTTTAGAAGTTACAATTTTTTGTGTTTTTGTTTCCAATTTATCACTAGCCCTCCCGCACAACTTGAGTATTAAATTTTAGAATTACAAATACCTGAAATTCAAGTTAAATCGCAGTCCAAAGGGTCTTTTGCGGTTTCTGTATCTATTCTGTACTATTTTGAACCTTTTAACAAATACTTTAATGTTTTCTACTATAATCATCTGATAAATCTTTCTATTTAACTCTTTATCTTCTTTTGTCAGCTTTTTAGTGTTTGTTTGATCTCTTTTTTTAAAACCAGTGTGTTTGTATGTATTTTGCCTAAGGCCTCCTAAATTGTATCTGCCATGTATCTTATCGTCTTTCTTTGCATAAATACATGCCTACTAAAATAAACCAAAATCGTGCTCCTTGCCCTATTATCGCTGTGCATATTACTTGCTTGCCTTTAATTTAACTACTACCAACGGTTATTGTATGTCTATTATTCTTTTCGCTAAACCACTTCGCTGTTTTTTTTAGGTCTTTGTATCAATCTCTAGCATAATCACTTCTACTTCTACTTCTAGTGCTTTGTTTATCAATACCTATTCCCATCTAGTATATTCCCCACTGCTCATTAATGCTTCTTGTGCATACCCTATGTCTATATCCACAACTTTTGCTGACATTGTAGCTGTCTCTTGTGACAATATATCCAAATACCCTATCGTCCTACACACAACTTTTGCTGACATTGTAGCTGTCTCCTACGATAATATGTCCGAATGATCTATCGTCCTATATGCACAGCTTTCACTGACATTGTAACTGTCTCTTGTGACAATATGTTTAGGTATTGCCCTAAAGTACTCAAAACATCATCTTTACAATATTCTCTGTACTCAATTTTCTCTTTGCTCACCTACTTTACCCTATCTTTTCTTACTCCTTGCTATCCTTTGTTTTGTCAAACATCCCTTTCTTTACTCCAGTTAATCGCCTAACCCTATTCCACCCGACCCACCTGCTTTCTTTTTCTGTTTCATAGTACTTCTATTGTACTTTTATTATGTTAGTTATGTAAGAGGTCTATTTTATTTCTTCGAGTTTTTTCATTTTGTCAATGGACATATCGCTCAAAGCACCTATTTTACCAAACATTTTTACTTTAAATCTTCCCGGTCATTCAGACGTTGTGTCGGCATTTTCAGCTGCTATTTCAAAACATACAAGACCCGCGACAGATGCAAAGAGATAGTTTTGTCCTCAGCGGCGCAGAAAGTTCCTATAACAGAACCTGCCATACAATCCATTCCTACGATTTGAGATATCGTGGGAGATCCGTTTTAATTGCAACAACACTAACTCCCTCCGTCAGTGCAAATATCTTTTTCACCTGTTACAGCAACAACACATCCTAGTTCGTAAGCAAGACTTTTTGCAATTTGTATAATGTCTCCAGAAACTTTTCCACTGTCAACACCTTTTGTAGATACGCCTATTCCCGCGGTGCTTGCAATTTCTGAAGCATTACCCTTGAGTACCGCAACTTTGTATTGCAAAAGTTCTTTGATTTTGTCATTTCTGTATTTTGTAGCCCCTACTCCTACCGCATCAATAACAATAGGTATCCCTTTTTGATTAGCGGCAGACATAGCTTGCTGCATTGCTTCTAGTATGGTTGTTGTCTAAAGTGTCTATATTTATTACAACAGCATCTGCGATAGATGTCATATCGGCAGCTTCTTCACGAGCGTGCGTCATTACAGATGAACCGCCAAAAACTTTAACAATATCCACTTATCCTTTTTGGCTGCCCGACCTGGACTCGAACCAGGAGACTTCTGCTCCAGAGGCAGATGTGTTACCAATTACACCATCGGGCAAGTGAGCTTCGTAAGCGAGGATGTCGTATCAAAAAGTTATATCTTTGGCAATTTTATCAAACGGTAGCTTCAATTTGCTAGCACAACAGTAGGATTACAATAGACCTCTTGCACAACTTGAGTATTAAATTTTAGAATT
>BNVZ01000135.1 GCA_025998475.1 Endomicrobiia bacterium
CAAGTTGTTTTTTACGGGCAAGATGCCATAGCAAGTTCGACATGATAAACACAAAAACCTGTAAAAACCATGGGTTTTTAGACAGGACCCAATGTGTGTGTTTTAGATTTTCAATATCCTTTAACAAGTCTACTCACTTCGCGGTCTGTTTTGTAGCCGATTCTTTAATAAGATTCAATGCAATTTCATTTTTCTGAATTTGGCTTGTTCCTTCATAAAGTGTAGTGATTTTAGCATCTCTCATCATCTTTTCTACAGGATATTCCCTAGAGTACCCATACCCACCAAATATCTGAACTGCATTTGTGGTAACCTTCACTGCCACTTCAGAGCAGAAAAGTTTAGCCATTGCAGATTCTTTACTGGTGCGTTTGCCTTTAGCGGAATCAATCATTCTTGTGGAAGCATAAAGTAGTGCTCTTGCAGCTTCAATCTCAGTTGCCATATCTGCAAGCATATGCTGAATTCCCTGAAAAGACGCTATAGTCTGCCCAAATTGAACTCTCTTTCTAGCATAATCAACTGCTTCTTCTAAAGCGCCGGTCGCAATACCGAGCGCTTGCGCTGCAACACCGGGACGGGAATTATCTAATGTAGCTTGGGCTATCATTAAACCGTGTCCTTCTTTTCCTAAAAGCTGATCTTTGTGAATTTTACAATTGTTGAATATAAGTTCTCTGGTCGAAGATGCTCTTATACCCATTTTCTTTTCTTTTTTACCAAACTCAAAACATGGAGTGCCTTTTTCTACAATAAAGCAAGAAATACCTCTTGCTCCTCTTGCGGGATTGGTTTTTGCAAAAATTGTATAGGTTTGGGCATCTCCGTCATTAGTAATAAAACATTTTGTCCCATTCAATACGTAATAATCACCGTCTTTAACAGCAACAGTAGACATGCCTGTTGCATCAGATCCTGCATTAGCTTCCGTTAAACCAAAAGCTGCAAGTTTTTTTCCTGACGCTATATCAGGCAAATATTTTTTCTTCTGTTCTTCATTTCCAGCTATAATGATAGGAAGAGCTCCAAGAGCTGTTGCAGCAAGAGACAATGCAATTGCACCGTCAACTTTGCAAAGCTCTTCAACAACGAGAACAAGCCCCATAATACCTTTGCCAAATCCGCCGTATTCTTCCGGGATATATACTCCGCATAAATCTGCCTGCGCGAATTCTTTTACAATCTCCCAAGGAAATTCTTCTTTTTCGTCATAATCCTCCCTCACATGTTTCATTTTTTCAACTGCAATTGTTCTAGCAGTTTCAATCATCATTTGCTCTTCTTCACTCAGCATGTAATCCATTACCATAAAAACCCCTCTTCACTAAAATCTGTCAGCGCAAATACTGTATATTTTATATTTATAGCCAACACTAATTCCTGTATCAATACACTATAGCAAGAAGCCCAGCCCTGCATTGCCTTGCGAGAAACACTCCCAATTCAAAGGCATTCGTCACTAGCTCCAGATTCACAACTTACTTCTTGTACCATTCCGTTTCCTATTATATCAATATCATCCAGATTGATGCAAAAGAAGCACCTAAAAGTGCCGCTAAACTGCAAACAAATTAAAAAAAAGACAAAAAAAGTCTACTAGACCTATTTTTTAAACCTGCAGCTTTAAAATTGTGTGTTTCAGTTATCAAATAAATCTTAAAATCCAAAGCGTTTTCTTCTATTTCTATATCTGTTAGATAGTATTTTTAAACATCTACAAAACATTTGCATCAGTTTGTCTTCATAGTCACCATATGTTACCATTTATATGCAAGTTTAAAAAAAAGGCTTATTAATAACCTATGACAAATCAAGACAATATTCTATTAAATTATAATTATGAAATCCCAGAAAATCTTATTGCCCAAAAACCAGTTGAAAACAGACAAGATTCCAAACTTTTTGTTCTAGATAGAGCGTCTGAAAAATTTTATCATAGAAAATTTTCCGATATTATCGAGTATTTCAATCCGGGCGATTGCCTTATAATTAACATCACAAAAGTAGTGCCGTCAAGACTTTTTGGCAAAAAAAGCAACGGTGGAAAAGTAGAGCTATTGTTTCTTGATCCTTGTCAACAAAATGAAGAGTATAAAGTTTTGTTAAAACCTTTTTTACCTACAGGTAAAAAGGTGTACTTTGAAGACGAATACGAATGCGAAGCACTATCAAAAACGGAACTTGGTGAAACTTTAGTGAAATTCAATAAATCCGGAATTTTAGATTTTTTGCAAAGACATGGTATTATGCCATTACCGCCCTACATCAATAGAAAAGGCGGGCTTGCGCAAGAGCTATCGGATTTTGACAGACAGAGATACCAGACAGTGTATGCCAGAAATTTAGGCGCTATAGCTGCGCCAACTGCGGGGCTTCATTTCACAAAAAATATCTTGAAAGGCCTAAAAGAAAAAAAAATAAATATTGCAACGCTTACGCTTCACGTAGGATGGGGAACATTTAAACCGGTAACTGCTGCAGAACTAAACAACCATAATATGCTCCCTGAAAAATTTACTTTAGATAGGACAAATGCCGAAATTATCAATTTCGCTATAAAAAATAAAAAAAAAGTAGTTGCCGTAGGCACTACTTCGGTAAGAGCAGTAGAATCGATTGCTGCAGAAATAATGGAGTCTCACAAAGGCGAAGCATATGTAAAAGAATGTTCAGGAGAAACTTCAATTTTTATATATCCAGGATATCAATTTAAGATAATAAACACATTAGTTACCAACCTTCATCTTCCAAAATCAACGCCTCTTATGATGACAAGTGCATTTTCTTCAAGAAAACTTATGCTTAAAGCATATAATGAAGCCGTGCAAAAAAAATACAGGTTTTTTTCATATGGCGATTCTATGTTGATTTTATAGCAGAATTTCAAGTTGATAAGATGTATAAAATTGAATTTAGGTTTCCTATATAGTTGCTTTAAAATAACTTACAATCGCGCATCTCCATGTCGCAAAGGTTTAATGGTTATTGAAGATAAATTTGAGATTTGTTCTAAATGACGGCAATCTTTAAACGTCACGCTTGGTACTGTTGTCATTTTCGCAAGTAGCGCAAATCCATTTAACATGGATA
>BNVZ01000136.1 GCA_025998475.1 Endomicrobiia bacterium
CACTAGTTCTAAAAAAAGAGATCAAAGAAACACCCACTGACAAAAGAAGATAAAGAGTTAAATAGGGAGATTTCATCAAAAAGGATTATAGTGGAAAATATCAAAAGTATTTGTTAAAAGGTTCAAAGATGTAGTATATATCCGTAAGTGCCGATACTACAGAATAGATACAGAAACCGTAAAAGACCCTTTGGACTGCGATTTAACTCAGGGTTTCAGGTATTTGTAATTCTAAAATTTAATGCTCAAGTTGTGCAAGAAGTTTAATGAGTCGCGATGCTACAACAACTAGGCAAACGAAAATAACATAAAATTGATAACATAACGAAAGCATTATGAAGATAAATATTATTACCTATTTGGCACTAAAATCAGAACAATGCCTTATAAAAATAGGTACCTATGTGTTATGATATAATTTAGTTGTTCGTTAATTTGAACCCCAAATTAGTTTTAGCGAGGGTTGTATGCCTGCATTTAAAAGGTTTGATAAAAGTTATGAAATAATTTACAATAGGGAAATATGCACAGGTTATTTTGAGTTAAAAATTAGAGTGGGAGATGTTGTAGGGTATTGCTCTCCGGGACAATTCTTTATGATAGGCATCCCTGGTGTCTTTTTGCGCCGTCCACTAAGTATTCATGACGTTAAAAGAGATGCTTTAAGTTTTTTATATAAAGTCGTTGGAAAAGGTACAAAAATCTTGTCTGCAATGCAGTCAGGCAAACTGCAGCTTTTGGGACCTCTTGGCAAAGGGTACGATCTGGAAACTTATAAAAAATCAAATCCCACTATTGTTGCTGGCGGTACCGCAATAGCGTCAGTTTATTTTCTTGCCACCAAATTGAAAAAAAAAGGAACTTTGTATTACGGTGCGCGTTCAAAAAGAGATTTACTGTGCCTTGATAAGTTTAAAAAAATGGGTTGGAAAATTATTGCTTCTACCGAGGATGGTTCAAAAGGACATAAAGGCTATATTACTGATGCATTGTCAAAAAAATTAGATGAAAATGACGTTATGTTTGTTTGCGGGCCTACCCCCATGCTTAGAAAAGTTTTACAGATTGCAAAATCAAAAAATGTAAGAGGATTTGTATCGCTTGAAGAAAAAATGGCATGCGGTGTAGGAAACTGCCAGGGCTGCGCCATAAAAATAAATGGTCAGATAAAAATGACGTGCAAAGACGGGCCTGTTTTTAAAATTGAACAAGTGGAACTGTAAAGTATTTGAGATAATTTTATAAAACCTTGCAAAGGCGGTTCAACAGAATTTGCAAATCCAAATAGTTGCGACGTTTTTGGGCTGGTTGACGGTAAGCTGGAATTTATAAGAAGAGAGTTTGCAAATGAAGATAGGAGATCTTTTGTACAAATGTAGTAAAAAACAAAAATTGAAATAGCAATGAAAGAATATTACTTAAGAAAAGAATTTACACTATACAATGGTGACTGTGTCGATGTTTTAAAATCGTTAGTAACTTTAGAACGTTAAGCACTATAAAGGCTAGAGAACATAGCAAGCTATAGTCATTGATTTTATGTTGATATCACGACAAACGCATAAAAAACACATGCTTTATCGGTTGTTGTTTTTCTGCTTGCAAATTGCCGTGCAATAGATAATGAGTGTTGTAGCCAACTATCTCTACAAAAAAAATAGAAAAAGGGGATACGTGCAAAATGACTTACCAAATTGATGAAACTGTATGCGTAGGATGCGGAGCATGTGCAGACAGCTGTCCTGTTGCGGCTATAAATCAAAAAGGAGATAAATACAAAATTGATCCAGAAACATGCGTAGGTTGCGGCGCATGCGAATCAACTTGTCCTGTAAGTGCAATTTCTAAAGAAACAAGGTAGTTGTGTTGTGATACCCAGACACGTAGCAATTATTATGGACGGAAATGGCAGATGGGCAAAGAAAAGATCTTTACCTAGGGTTTTCGGTCATAAGCAAGGTGTCAAAACCGTAAAGAAGATTGTTAAGGCTGCAGACAGCATTGGTATCAAGATTTTGACAATCTATGCTTTTTCTACCGAAAATTGGAAGAGGCCACAGTTTGAAATCGAGGTTTTGTTTTCTTTGCTCCGGCAGTTCATAAAAAAAGATTTGAAAGAGCTGAATGGCTATGGAGTCAAGTTAAGAATATTGGGCGACTTGTCAAAATTCCCTGAAAACATAACAAAAGAAATTAAAGACGCTTGTAAAATTACGTCAAAGAATACAGGTCTTGAGCTAAACATAGCTTTAAATTATGGTGCTAGACAAGAACTTATACGCGCTTTTAAAAAGATGTCAAACCAAGGTATAAAAAAGCCTACGGAAGAAATGGTATCGTCTCTTCTGTATACCAATGGACAAGCCGATCCCGATTTGCTCATCCGCACCTCAGGAGAGTTTAGAGTATCTAATTTTCTCCTTTGGCAAATTGCGTATTCTGAAATTTACGTAACAGATAAGTTGTGGCCTGATTTTACGCAGCATGATTTAGAAGAAGCGGTAGTTGAATTTCAAAGAAGAGAAAGACGTTTCGGCGGAATTTGCGACAAATTGTCAACTGGAAAATAAAATAACTGCCCATGTAAATAATTAACAGGAGCAAGCGTATGTTGTCAGCTAGAATATTAACTGCAATAGTGGGAATACCTCTTGTTTTTGCGTGTGTATATTGCAGTGGTATTTCTTTTTACATAATGATGTTTATTGTATCGCTTTTATGTGTTCAAGAATGTCTTGCTATATCGAAAAAATATAATCCTCATACTTTTGCTTCGCTTTTAATGGCAGCTGTATTTTTTTTATTTTTGTACTTCTTTAAAGATTTTCCATTAGATAAAACTGCATTTCCGGCTGTTGCAATGATGCTTGTTCTTTTTGGAATAGAAATTTTTAACAAAAACCCGTATATGTGCGTAGAAAGAATAGCTACGTCTTTTTTAATGTCTTTTTTTATTCCATTGTCATTAATGCATATGGTGTATATACGTAGTTTAAACGGCGGTATGAAATTGGTATTTTTTCTTTTTATAGTTGTTTGGGTTTTAGATACTGCAGCTTATGCTTTTGGATCTATATTGGGCAAA
>BNVZ01000137.1 GCA_025998475.1 Endomicrobiia bacterium
AAATAGAAAGATTTATCAGATGATTATAGTAGAAAACATTAAAGTATTTGTTAAAAGGTTCAAAATAGTCTAAAGAATAGATAAGTAATTACAGAAGACGCTTTGGACTGCGATTTAACTCAGGGTTCAGGTATTTGTATTCTTGAATTTAATACTTAGTTATGCAAGAGGTCTAGTGTTAAAATAAGATAGCAAATATCTATGCATTGACTGGCACGATATAGGGACCTATATGTGCAATTTGAGATCTAGATACAGATTGTTGTTGTGTTCATATTGCAAAAGCTTTAGATACAAAATATCTTGCTCTTTTAGGTCCAACCGATATGCAAAAATAGGCTATGATGAAAACATTAATATTTCCTCAAATGTCTGCCCACCATGTTTTTGTTTAAAAGAATGGAGTAGGAAGTGCCAAAGAAGTAAAAATGATATTTGTATGGCATCGATAAAGCCGGAATTTGTAGTTGAAGAAGTAGTAAAATACTTAAAATCTCTAAAATGATTGTTTATATAGGCATCTCTAAAAACCATTTTACCGTGTTAAGTATCTTATCATAAAAATAAACATCAAGTACTAAAAAATAGAGGTATACTAACTGGTAGCGATTTGCTTTGAGTTTTGGAGAAATCCTTATGACATGGTCTTATTAGGTTGTAATTTTTGCCTTAAGGGAACCAATTTTGATAATATATCCGCAAGCGATGTTGTAACTATAGAAAATTGGCTTAAAGCAACTACCAAGAAAAACCATAGATTATCTTGGTACCATTGCCTCAGAGAACAGGTTGTTTTCAAGAGTAATGATGAATTTGTGATATAATTACGAAAAAAGATTATTAGAGGTATTTGTGTTTTTTTCTAAATTATTAATTCCTACATTAAGAGAAGCTCCTTGCGATGCTGACATAATTTCCGCAAAACTTATGATAAGATCGGGGATGATACGTAAGCTTGCGTCAGGCTTGTATGAATTTTTACCTTTGGGACTTAAATCTTTAAGAAAAGTTGAAAATATAATAAGACAAGAAATGGATGCTGCTGGTGGTCAAGAAATAGTTCTTCCGTTAATGCTCCCTAAAGATTTATGGGAAGAAACCGGGAGGTGGAATGTTTACGGTAAAGAACTTTTTAGACTTAAAGATAGAAAAGACGCTGAATTTTGTCTTGCTCCTACGGCAGAAGAGGCTGTAACAGATTTAGTAAGAAAAGATGTTAAGTCGTATAAACAGCTTCCGCTTATGCTATATCAATTTGGCACTAAGTTTAGAGATGAAATACGTCCACGCTTTGGAATAATGCGTTCTAGAGAATTTTTAATGAAAGACGCTTATTCGTTCCACGCAGATGAAGTGGATTTAGAAAGATGTTATAAGACAATGTTTGATGCTTACACAAACATATGTGTAAGATGTGGTTTTAAGTACCGCTCTGTTGAAGCTGCCTCGGGCGCTATAGGCGGATCTTTCTCGCATGAGTTTATGGTTCTTGCAGATACCGGAGAGGAAGAAATAGCTTGGTGTAATTGCGGTTATGGCGCAAATAGCCAAAAGGCGGAAAGTTTAAAAATCGATCAGCTTAAAGAAGAAGCTTTTGACATGGAAGAAATACTTACCCCAAATACTGGTGCTGTGGAAGATGTCGCAAAGTTCTTAAATTTGTTGCCAGACAGATTTATTAAAACAATGATTTATATCGCCGATTATAAACCCGTTGCTGTTTTAATAAGAGGCGACCACGAAATAAATGAAATAAAACTTCAGTCTCTTTTAGGTGTAAACGAAGTAGCTCTTGCAGACGAGCAGACTGTAGTGTCTACTACAAACGCCCCAATAGGTTTTGCCGGCCCTGTTGGTTTAAAAAATATAAAAATTATAGCCGATTTGTCTGTTGTTGAAATATCAAATGCCATAACAGGTGCCAATAAAAAGGACTACCACATAAAAAATGTAAATTACAAGAGAGATTACGGTGCTGATATAGTTGCTGATATAAAAAGAGTTGCGCACGGAGATATTTGTCCCAGATGTAAAAGGGAAGAATTAAAATTTTCACGAGGTATCGAAATAGGGCATATTTTTAAATTAGGTACAAAATATTCAAAATCATTAAATTCTACATACCTTGACGCAAACGGGGAAGAAAATTTTATCGTTATGGGATGTTACGGTATAGGAGTTACAAGAATACTTGCCGCTACAATAGAGCAGTCTCACGATGACAATGGTATAATATGGCCGGATAATATCGCTCCGTTTGAAGTTATGATAGTTCCTATAAATTTTGCCGATAAAAAGACTAAAGAAGTAACGGAAAAAATATATAAAGAATTGTCTTTAAAAGGATTAGAGGTTTTAATTGACGATAGGGATGAAAGGGTGGGTATCAAATTTAAAGATGCTGATTTAATAGGTATTCCATACAGAATAACAATTGGTGAAAAGAATCTTATCAACGGAAATGTGGAATTGAAAGCAAGAAGGGATGGCAAAGAAAACGTTAAACTTTTAACACCTGAAGACGTGGTATCGGAAATATTAAAAATATTTAAGAGGTACCAATAATAATTTACGGAGTGGATATCAATAGACCTCTTGCATAACTAATATATAAAAGTACAATAGAAGTACTATGAAACAGAAAAAGAAAGCATGTGGGTCGGGTGGAATGGGTTTAGTATTAATGGGAGTAAAGAAAGTGACATTTGATAAAACAAAGGATAGCAAGGAGGTAAGAAAAGATAGGGCAAGTAGGTGAGCAAAGAGAAAATTGAGTATGGAGAATATTGTAAAGATGATGTTTGAATACTTTAGGGCAATACCTGAACATATTGTCACTAGAGACAGCTACAATGTCAGCAAAAGTTGTGGATATAGACATAGGGTATGCACAAGAAGCATTAATGAGTAGTGGGGGAAATACTAAATGGGAATAGGTATTGATAAACAAAGCGCTAGAAGTAGAAGTAGCAGTGATTATGCTAGAGATTGACACAAAGACCTAAAAAAAACAGCGAAAGTGGCGAAAGCGAAAAGAATAAGGGACATACAAT
>BNVZ01000138.1 GCA_025998475.1 Endomicrobiia bacterium
CAGGCAAAAGAGCAGGTAAAAGAGCAGGAAGTGCGGAAAAAGGATGCTATTGTAGCTATAGAAAAGGGAGCTTGTGATAAGGTTAGTAAGGATGAAGCTGAGACAACAAGTGGAGCTGAAACATTGTCACCTTCATCGTCTTCATCATCATCGTCAAATAGTACAAGTTCAAGTTCAAATCCAAGCTCGAGCAGTTCAAGCTCTAGTAGTTCAAGCACAAGCTCAAGCAGTTCGAGTTCATCTTCAAGTTCAGCCAGTCCAAGCTCGAGTAGCTCGAGTTCATCTTCAAGTTCATCACCGTCATCATCACTACTACTACCACTACCATCTCCAAACAGTTCGAGTTCATCTTCAAGTTCAGCCAGTCCAAGTTCGAGCAGTCCAAGCCTGAGCAATTCGAGTTCATTTTCATCATCGCCGTCTTCGCAATCATCTTCTTCGTCTTTATCATCTTTATCATCTCGGCTGCTCCAATTGAGTGCTCAATATTTTGGTCCACCGTCATCATCTTCTTCTTCGTCTCCATCATATCCATCATATCCATTATCCCATTATTATAGGTCGTATTCACCGTCCTCTTCTTCATCTTCAAGCAGTTCAAACTCAAGTAGTTTGAGTAGTTTTACATCGAGTAGTTCAACATCGAACTCACTGGAATCACTATCACTACTACCAACACCACCTACAACAAGTTCATCTTCAAGTAGCTCATCAAGCTCATCATCCTCGTTGTCATCATCATCTCCTTCTTCATCTTCTTTGTCTCCATCATATCCATCATATAATCTGAGTAGTTTCAAATTCGAGTTCAAGTAGCTCGAGTTCATCTTCAAGTTCAGTCAGTTCAAGTTCAAGCAGCTCGAATTCATCTTCAAGTTCAGCCAGTCCAAGTTAAGCAGCTCGAATTCATCTTCAAGTTCAGCCAGTCCAAGTTCAAGTAGCTCGAGTTCATCTTCAAGTTCAGTCAGTTCAAGCTCGAGTAGCTCGAGTTTATCTTCAAGTTCAAATAACGCCGCCACCGACGACTCCACCACCGCCAATGACGCCATCAACAACATCACCCATACCGCCACCCTCGCCATCGAAGCCACCAAAGAATCCGTCGCCGACGCCATCGCCGCCATCGCCAAAGCCCGCGACCGCAACGACTTCGCCAACTGTCCCACCACCGCTAGCACCTTAGATGCCTACATCGCCGCCGCTAATGCCGAAGTCACCGCCTTCAACGCCCGCGTCGCCGACGTCGCCGACCTCACCGCCCGTGACGCCCGTGCCGCCGCCACTGCCACTGACACCGACGACACCTGCGTTACCGCCGACGACATCGCTGCCGCCTACCAAACCGAAACCGCCGAAATCTGCAAAAACGTCAAAACCAACCTCATCGGATTCTTTGCCAACTTCAACGCTGCCTGCGCCGCCGAGCGCTACGCTCGCGCCGCCTTCCGCGTCGAAAAATTCCCCGACGCCGCCAATGACTCCGCCCACGCCGCCGCCTTTGCAGTTAGTTCAAACAGTTCTTCATCAAGCAGTCCAAATTCAAGTTCATCTCCAAGTTCAAACTTAAGTTCGAGTAGATCGAGTTCATCTTCAAGTTCAAATAACGCCGTCTGCGGCGCCCGCAATGCCCATTACTACTTCGCCGCCGCCGAGGCCGACGCCATCCGCGTCGAAAAGGCCGCCATCGAAAACACCGTCAACGCCGCCCATCTAGAGGCCGTATCTGCTCAAGATCACTGGGAAGCCCTCCCCGTCACCGATGTCGCCGAAGGCATCGAAGGCATCACCACCGCCACCGATATCGTAGCTGAGGGCAACGCCAATGCCGCCTGTGCATGGTCCAAATATGCCCAAACTTACCTCGAATTCTTCGACTACACCGAAATCGACAACACCGAAGACATCTACGACATCTACGACATCTACGACATCGACAACGTCTTTATAGGTGATCCGTGCTCAAGTAGTCCGAGCAGTCTTACTTCTTCGTCGTTTTCTAGTTCATCACCTTGTTTGTCTTCATCATCGTCAGCATCAGCATCTCCGTCATCGTATTCTTCTTCATCACCTTCTTCTTCATCGTTTTCTAGTGCATCTTCATCGTCAGCATCAGCATCTCCATCTTCATCTTCTCCTTTGCAATTTTCTAGTTTATCATCTTCTTTGTCTCCATCATTTAAACCATATTTACCATATAGTTGCCTAAATAGTCCCCAAATTTTTTGGTCGTATTCACCGTCCTCTTCCTCATCTTCAAGCAGTTCAAACTCAAGTAATCTGAGTAGTTCAAATTCGAGTCCAAACAGTTCGAGTTCATCTTCAAGTTCAGCCAGTTCAAGTTCAAGTAGCTTTAGTTTATCTCCAAGTTCAAATAATGCTTCCACCGATCTCGAATTCATCGACCAACGCCACAACCGAAAACTCCAATACGCCGCCATCCGCGCTACCGCCCGCGCCGTCATTGAAGCTCGCGTTGCCCGTGCTGCCGCCACCGAGGCCGCCGCCGCCCCCGACGACGTCACCCGCGCCGACGCTCGCCGCGCCGCCCGCGACGCCGCCGCCTTCGCCTCCGCCTCCGCCAGAACCGCCCGTGTATGGGCCAACCGTGCCCGCCGCATCGTCCACAACCACCCCACCATCTGTAGCCCCGTCGCCGCCGTCAATGATGCCGCCATAGTCGCCGCCGCTGAAGCCATGGCCACCGCCGCTGAGGGCAACGCCAATGCCGCCTGTGCATGGGCCAACCGTGCCCAAGTTCACCCCGCAGTTAGTTTAAACAGTTCTTCATCGAGCAGTCCAAGTTCAAGTTCATCTCCAAGCTCAAGTAGCTCGAGTTCATCTTCAAGTTCAGCCAGTTCAAGCTCAAGCAGCTCGAGTTCATCTTTAAGTTCAGCCAGTTCAAACTCGAGTAGCTTGAGTTCATCTTCAAGTTCATCACCGTCATCATCACTACTACTATCACTACCATTTCCAAACAGTTCGAGACCATCTTCAAGTCCAGCCAGTCCAAGCTCGAGCAGTCCAAGCCTG
>BNVZ01000139.1 GCA_025998475.1 Endomicrobiia bacterium
AGGAGTGGCTAAGGTCTAAGGATGGCGGGTGGAAGTGGCTGAACTTGCTTGACGGGTGGAGATGGCTGAAATCGCTTGACGGAAAGGCATGGCTAAGGTCTAAGGATGGCGGATGGGAGTGGTTGAGTCTAAGTATGGGAAGGTATGGAAGCTGGCACAGCAACGGGAGCAGAAGCACCAACAGTGGTGGCAGCAATGAGAGAGCAATGGCAATGGGGGGGGGTGGGAGCGCAGCAACATGGCAATCAGAGGTAAAATGACGCCCAGCAAGAGCATGAAAGCATATGAGCGAATAACAAAGAGTGGTTGTGAAGTTGTAATATGACTGGTATATTACTTGAAAGAGTTACTAAAACTTTAAATGACGTGACTTTAGATGATGTTTGGCAGGGTTTCAAAAAGCTGTTTTTGCAATATCATCCTGACAGAAATAAAAATCCCGAATCACTTGAGAGAATGAAACAGCTTAACGAGGCTAACGAGAGATTGAAAACATATATCGAACAAAGAGACAAAAAGCGATATTGATTGGGCATTAATGTCTAGAATCACAAGGGGAAGCATTCAATGAGATTACTAGTTATAGGCTCCGGAGGAAGGGAACATGCGGTGTGCCAACAGTTTTTAAAAAGCCCTAAAGTAGAGAAAGTATATTGTGCTCCTGGAAACGGTGGAATATCGCAAATTGCAGAAAACGTAGATATTGCAGTTACTGATTTTGATAAACTTGCAGCATTTGTTAAATCAAATAAAATTGATTTTACTTTTGTTGGACCGGAAGTTCCTCTATCTTTGGGCATAGTTGATTATTTCCAAAAGCAGGGTTTAAAAATATTTGGACCTTCAAAAGATGCAGCTAGGCTAGAGTCAAGCAAGATATATTCGAAAGAGTTTATGCAAAAATACGATATTCCCACAGCACGGTATAATAGTTTTTCGAATGTTAACGATGCTTTAAGGTTTTTAGAAAACTGCAAGCAAGATAAAAGAATTGTAATAAAAGCTGACGGGCTTGCGGCAGGCAAGGGCGTTTACATATGTAACGGTAGAAAAGATGCGCAAGATGTCGTAAATCAGATGATGAACGATAAAGTTTTAGGCGACGCCGGAACAAACATAATTGTAGAGGAATACATAAACGGTCCAGAGCTTTCGTATTTGGTGTTTACCGATGGAGTATCGTATTCAATGATGCCTGCTTCAAGGGATCATAAACGTGTAGATGATAATGATCAAGGCCCTAACACAGGCGGTATGGGCGCTTATGCTCCGTCTCCTTTGGCGACAGTTGAAATAAATAATAAAGTTGAAGATATTGTTTGTAAAGTGGTTAACGGTATAAAGTCTGAAAAATTAGATTATAAAGGCATTTTGTATGTTGGGATAATTATGAACGGTTTTTCCCCATATGTGCTTGAATTTAACTGCCGTTTTGGAGATCCTGAGACACAGGCAGTTCTTCCTCTGCTTGATACAGATTTAACTGATATTTGCGTTTCGGTTTTGGATCAAAAACTTTCAAATATAAAAATTAATTGGAAAAAAGAATTTTCGGTTTGCGTAGCGCTTGTATCTGTAGGATACCCTAGAAGTTTTAAAAAAGGTTTTGAAATAAAAGGGCTTGAAAACATTGATGACAAAGACGCTATGGTGTTTCATGCTGGGACAAATATTGAAAACGGAAAATTTGTTACTGCAGGCGGTAGAGTGCTGGGCATTACATCAACTTCAAAAGATATGAAAAACGCTATCGATAAAGTTTATTTAAACGTTCGAAAAGTGTATTTTGAAAATATGCACTATAGACACGATATAGGGAAATCTTGCTTTGAGTAATGCTATTTTATTGCAGGGAGGACTTTAAATGGAAAACAGAACCGATGTTGCAATCATTGTTGGCTCAGGTTCAGATGTAGAGCTGATTAACGAAACTGTTAAAACGTTGGAAGAATTCGGTTTAACTTATAGTTTAAACATCGCTTCAGCTCACAGAACTACCAAACATTTAAAACAATGCATTGAAGGCGCAGAGAGCTCAAAAGTAAAAGTTTTTATAGCTGCAGCGGGAATGTCTGCTGCTCTTGCTGGAGTCATTGCTTCTTCGACAATACTCCCTGTTATAGCTATTCCTGTCAATGGTAAAAATCTTGCAAGTTTGGATTCTTTATTTTCAACAGTTCAAATGCCTAAAGGTGTACCTGTTGCAACAGTTGCAATAGGTAAAGCGGGCGCTGCAAATGCTGCGATTTTGGCTGCACAGATAATAGCTATTAGCGATAATAATTTAAAGGATAGGCTTAAGGCTTATAAAATAAAAATGGCAGAAACTGTTATTAAAGAAGATTTGAAACTTCAAGAATACGGAATCGAAAAATATATCGAAGGTTTAAAGAAATAAGATGGCAGAAATTATACTTGACGCTAAAGCGTTTCATATAGTGGTAGATAAAATTTCAAGGGATATTTTTGATGAGAACCAAAATATTCAAGATATTGCCATTGTTGGAATAGAAAAAAAGGGTGTATTTTTGGCAAAAAGGATTCTTTCTGAAATTGCAAAACTTGCGGTTGTTGATGTGCCTCAAATTCCATTTGGGACTTTGGACATCACTCTTTATAGAGACGATCTTGATGATTTTGGTTTGAGGATACCGATTATAAAAGATACAGTGATACCCTTTGATATGAATTGTAAAAATATAATTTTGGTTGACGATGTCCTTTATACCGGAAGAACCGTAAGAGATCTTCTTCGTCGTCATTTTCGTCCTCTTCGCCGTCGCCTTCAGCCTCATCTTCTTCGGATTCATCATCTTCTTCTTCATCGTCTTCTTCATCTGCATTAGTAAAAGCACCAAACCCAATAGCAGAACCAGAACCAGCGGCAGCATCAGACCCAGAGGTAGGACTAGCAGAAAGGCTTCAAGCGGCTGTTGGCGAGCAAACAGATGCAAAGAGTCATGCTGAGGAGAAGAGAAGGGAAAAAGAAAGTGTTTCTGAAAAGGCGGAAAAAAGTAT
>BNVZ01000140.1 GCA_025998475.1 Endomicrobiia bacterium
AGGAGTTAAATAGAAAGATTTATCAGATGATTATAGTAGAAAACATTAAAGTATTTGTTAAAAGGTTCAAAATAGTCTAAAGAATAGATAAGTAATAGCAGAAGACGCTTTGGACTGCGATTTAACTTGGGTTTCAGGGATTTGTAATTCTAAAATTAATGCTCAAGTTGTGCGGGAGGTCTAATGAAATACAAATTAAAAACATTCTTGCTTAAAATGATTGCTCTATTTTTTCCTGTTACATGTTCTCTGTGCGGGGATGATTTGCATTCACTATCTAACACCGCAATATGTAATAAATGTAAAGAATCACTGCCTTTGATAAAAGGTCTTGTATGTCAAAAATGTGGTTTGCCTTTGTGTGACGGCGGGGAGTTTTGCCGAGAATGCAAGAAACATTCCAAAGAATATAATTTTGATAAAATGAGATCAGTTTATTTGTATGAGGATTTGGCAAGGAGGTTAATTTTAAAATTTAAATATTCCAATAGATCTTTTCTTGCGCAGGATCTTGGTTTGGCTATGAATGAAACTTTGAGACAATATAATTTTTACAATGATTCCGATTTTGTAGTACCAGTGCCTTTAAATATTTTAAGGAGAATAAAAAGAGGGTACAATCAAGCGGAACTCTTAGCGGAAGAAATATCTCTTAAAACGAATATTCCCTTGTTGAAAAATGTTTTATTTAGAAAGAAAATTACAAAACCTCAGTTTAGATTGTCAAAAGTTGAAAGGTCAAAAAATATCAAAGATTCGTTTTTTGTAAAAAACGATGTAATCATAAAAAATAAAACGATACTTTTAATAGATGATATTGCCACGACTTCAATTACAGTATCTTCATGTTCGTTAGCATTGAAAACTGCTGGAGCAAAAAAAGTGTACGTATTGACGTTGGCAAGAGATTAAGAGGTACCGACATGATATGTCTAAAAACTTTTGTTACCTCAGCGTAGTAATTCCCTCTTTTAATGACAGACACTGCAGACAATTTTGCTTAGTGTTATAACACAGACTCTGTAATAATACACAATTCGGCTATACAACACGGCCAGTTTTATAGTCATCTTGAGCTTGGTAAGAAGAATATGAGTTTAAAATAAAAAGAAAAGGTTTTGAATTATAAGGTTGGGTGGAGGCCTAGTGAAAAAAGTAGGGAGAATCTAACGAAAGTCAGTATAATAAACTAACTTAACATCGACATAAGAGAGGTGATAAAATGGCTGATCTTTGTAAAAAAAAGGGGGGGGAGTGTATACTAAGGACATATTCGTTAGATTTAAGGCAACGAGTATCGAATTATGCACAAGAAGGGCATAGACGCAGATATGCAATATATTTAAAACAGGATATTATTATATGACGGAGCAAGCGAGCAAAAGCTAGACGGCTTGAAGCCTATAATAGCAGGATAAAACGACCGAAGAAATTATGCGTGGAAGAGTTAGCTAAATTGTTTCTTAAGGAACAATGTAAGACGACTATCTGTAAGAAGCATCCTATGTCTTTTCCACGGCTATGTCAAGTTTTGGCATCACATCGTGTAGAATGACACGAAAAAAGAATGAACTTCCTCGCACAAGCAAGCTGTGCGGAGGTTCATTTGTATTTGGCTTCGGCGGTGGAGGTGCCGACGACGACGATGTCATTGGCCTGTTTGATAATGGTGATGGCTTGGGTTAAGGTGTTTTTGACGGTTTCGATGACAACAGTGGTATCGGTGAAACCCGAGTGGTTTTGCTTGTGCTTGTGGTGCTTCTGGTGATGATGAAAACGAGCTACTTGAAGACGTGCTAGATGGTGATGATAACAAGGATGATGAGCTTTGATGAGGATGGAGATGAACTTGTTGAGTGTTATGGGGTTAGTAGTAGTGATAGTGGTGGTAGTTGTTGATAGTGGTGGTAAATTACTGGTCCGGGCTTGAACTATTCGAGTTTGAGCGTGGACTTAGAGACGGGCATGGGAGCACTCGGTAAAAAAATGCTGTGCTGATACAGCGTCTGCTTGTGTTTTTTCTGCTTCTTTTATTTCTTCTATTTTCTTCGGAGTAGCATACCTTCTGTTTACACAAGGGAAGCGCTCTTTTCATCGCACGGGATAAATGCAACAAATATACTTAATGTTGCTTTTACTGCTTTGTGTTTATAGACTTTTCCCCCTGTTTTTTGCCATATAATCACTTCACCACCTAGCGAGGTTGTTTAGAATCAGCTGTCCGAGAGATTTTTTCATGCGTTTGTTGTGTTGAATCTTTGCGTTGACAAAAGAGCTCAGTTTATAGTAGAGAGTATACATTGGCATTTAGATGCAATGTTTAGGGGATAAGAATAGTATATAAAAAAGCAGCAATCTAGAATATGAATATAACGAGACAGCCAACTTATATCACTCTGACGGCAAATTAAAGATAAAAACTTAAGTAGATTGGGTTTTATGCGTCAAAAAGAGTAAAAATGAAATTAAAAGAAATTTTATTGGATTTATCAGTTGAAAATATGATTGTTTCAGGAAACGTAGATATACACGTTTCTGGGGTGTCGTATGATTCAAGAACAGTTTGTAAGGATTACGTTTTTTTTGTGCTTTCCGGCCATAATACTGACGGCAGTAAATATATTGACGAAGCAGTAAAAAAGGGTGCTTCTGTAATTATTAATACTTTAAAAAGTGATACGATTTCAGTGACGCAGATAGTAGTTGATGATATTTGTATGTTTATGTCGGTTTTTTGCGCTAAATTTTATAATTATCCCGACAGAGAATTAAATGTTATAGGCATAACCGGAACAAATGGTAAGACCACAATCACTTATATGATTGAAAGCATATTTGCCAATTCGGGCATAGAATGCGGAGTTACGGGTACTGTTAATTACAGGTACAAGGATAAAATTATAGAAGCCACCAATACAACACCTCAATCTCTTGATATTTATAAAATTATGCGAGAAATGGTGGACAATGGTATTAAACACCTTGTTATGGAAGTGTCTTC
>BNVZ01000141.1 GCA_025998475.1 Endomicrobiia bacterium
AACTAAAAGCTCCTACGCTATTGCATCCTCCGTATCCTCCTGGATTTTATATAAAGTATATTGTACCAATATCGGTGTCAGACAATAGTGGATTAACATTACCAGCTAGCTCAGTATCAACTTCAACAAATCCATCTCCATCGAGCTCGTCATTCTCTTCCAGCAGTTCAAGTGCAAGTAGTTCGAGCTCAAGCTCAAGCAGTTCTTCATCGGACAGTTCAACTCCAAATCTAACCGTTCAAAACTCCATCGACACCATCACCACCGATACCGACACAAGCATCAACAAAGGAGAACCAACACCATTACCAGCACCGATATCAGGAACAAAAAAAAGTAATAATGTAGGTAACAACGACGTTGACAACAGCCAAAATAGTAACGACAAAGGAGAAGTACAGAAAGAAATAGAAACAGTAACACTACAAGATAATCAATCACTAGCACAACAACAAAATGGCCAAAAAGAAGACGAAAAAATAAATGAAGATAAAACAGATGATGATCTCGTAAGAGATATCTTTAATCTCAGTTCTACCGACCACCAGCGTCTTTCCACAATCCTCTCTAACCTCGACAACCCTGCCGCCAGTCACCGTCTTGTCGAACTCATCACAAACTTAAACGACCTCGCCGTCTGCCGCCTCATTGACATTTTATATAGCCTAGACAACCGTGATAACATTCTCCGTCTCATAGACCTCCTTAAAGGCCTCGGCAACCACAGTTCTCGTCTCCGTTTCATCGACCTCCTCTATGACCCCAACAATCCCGACAACATCGAAGATGCCAACCACTTCGTCGAGCTCCTCTCTAACTTCAATAACCCCGCCACTCACCTCCGTCTCATTAACCTCCTCAACGATTTCAACAACTTCGACGACCACCGCCACCGCTACCACATCTTCATAGCCCCCAAATACCGCCTCCGGCTCATCAGTGATATCTTTTATCTTCACCTTGACAACCCTGACTCCCGCCGCCACCTCATAGATATACTCTTTAATCTCAACAACCCAGACGCCACCCTCAAACTCATCACCTTACTCTCTAGCTTAAACTTAGGCAACCACCACGTCGCCAGTCTCCGCCTCATAGATATATTCTTTAATCTCAGCAACCCAGACGCTACCCTCAAACTCATCAAAGTACTCAGGGGCTTCGGCGACGCCGCCCTCGAGCTCATCGAGCTCCTCAACGATTTCAATGACCATGATGACCGCCTCTATCTCATCAGTGCCATCTCTAGCCTCAAAAACTCCAATGTCGTGGCGAGGCTCATCGACGTTCTCAAAGGCTTTGATAACCCCGACAACCGCCGCTATCTCCGTCGCCGCATCATCAAAGCCATCTTTGAAGGTCTCGGCGACCCTGACGACCGCCGCCTTCTCATCGGTATTCTCTATGACCTTAAGAACCCCGTAGCCAGCCTCCGCCTCATAGACGTCCTCTTTGGCGGCAAGGAGTGCCCCGACGATCAGCGACGTTCCTTTATGTACCTCCTCTCTATGCGTTCCCACCTATTCTGTCTCCGCTTCATCGACGTCCTTTCTAACTTCAACAACTCCGATGACCGCCGCCGCATCATAAATTTCGTAGGAAATATCATTGACATTGTATCCCAGGGGGATTTCGTCGACCTCCTCAATAGCTTAGACAACCCCAACGATTGCCTCCGTCTCATTGACCTCCTCCCTTATCTCGATAACCCCGCCAACCCCACTGCCAGTCGCTACCTCATCGACCTCCTCAATAAATTCAACAAAATTAATAACCTCGCCGCCTGCCACCATCTCATCGACGTCCTCAACGGCTTCAGCAGCCTTGACAACCGCCATTACCTCATCAGCGTCCTCTTTAGCATGGACCACATCCCCAGCCAGTGTGACCTTATTAAAGTCATTAAAGGCTTTGGCGACCCCGCCGACAGACTTCGCCTCATCAACTTCGTCAACAGCCTCCACGGCCGCTACTTCACCCATGAGAGCCTCGTCAACACCCTCAGAGGCTTTGACAACCCCGACGACTGCCTCCGTCTCATTAACCTCCTCTTTAGTCTCAACAGCAACACCGCCACTGACGACCTCGTCTGGCTTTTCTATAGACTCAACAACACCAACACCATCCTCGACCTCATCGAGCGCCTCCTCTATTGCCGTGAAGACACCGACCGCATCAACCTCATCGGTGAGCTCAATCACCTTCCAACCAATACAGAGCGCCTCGACCGCATTAATCAACTTAAACTACTAGAAATAGATTGACCATCTCTACGGGCTCATCAAAAAACTCCCCGAAAACACCGATGACATGCTCACTCCATCGCCGCCACCGTCGCTAAAATAGCCCAAATCTTTGCCGACAAAGCTCAAAAAACGGGCTAAAGAACTTAACAGCTAGTTCAATCAGTTCTTCATCGAGCAGTTCAAGTAGATAAAGTTCAAATTTGAGAGCTTGAGCGATACAGATAAATATACAGACCAGTGCAATAGTGACATGGATCAAGTGACACAAATACAGACTAGTTGTGATATTTATTAAAAATATGCGTAGGGAGGGATGAGAAAACTAGAGGGTTTTTTAAGTTAGTAGTGGTGCAATAAAAATGTGCAAAGCTTTGTGCGGAGATTCATTAGACCTCTTGCATAACTAAGTATTAAATTCAAGAATACAAATACCTGAAACTCAAGTTAAATCGCAGTCCAAAGCGTCTTTTGCTATTACTTATCTATCTTTTAGACTATTTTGAACCTTTTAACAAATACTTTTGATATTTTCCACTATAATCCTTTTTTATGAAATCTCCCTATTTAACTCTTTATCTTCTTTTGTCAGTGGGTGTTTCTTTGATCTCTTTTTTTAGAACTAGTGTGTTTGTATGTATTTTGCCTAAGGCCTCCTAAATTGTATTTGCCATGTATCTTATTGTCTTTCTTTGCATAAATACATGCCTTTTTAAATAAACCAAAATCGTGCTCCTTGCCCTAT
>BNVZ01000142.1 GCA_025998475.1 Endomicrobiia bacterium
AATAACAGCAGCTTTCATTAAATATCCCAAATATGTGAAATTGGAATATTTTAACGCACCCCTGCTTGCTTGGATAATTACAGGCGATTGAGTTTCTTTAGCGGCAGCCATTATTGCCTGTATCTGCTCCATATTATTGACATTATATGCACCTACCCCATAACCTTTTTTTTCAGCTTCTTCCAAAATCTGTTTGCCGGGTGTTAAAGCCACTCTAATCCTCCTATTTTTTGGGAGACTTTTCCTTTGCTTTTTTCTGACTTTTCTTAACTTCAGAAATATCTTCGTAAATACCAATATTTCTAAATTTTGCATATCTCTCTTCTGCTATTTTTTTACCGCTTATTTTTTCATATTCATTAAGATATTTATTTAAAGCCGTTTTTATATTTGCCGCCGTCTTTGCGCTGTCGTAATGAGCACCACCAAGAGGTTCTTTTATAATTTCATCAATAGCTTTTAGTTCTAATAAATCTTTAGCGGTAAGCTTCATTGCTTTCGCAGCTTCAGGGGCTTTTGAACCGTCTCTAAAAAGTATAGCTGCACAGCCTTCCGGAGAAATGACCGAATAATAAGCGTTTTCAAGACACAAAACTCTATTTGAAACACCAATACCTAAAGCTCCTCCAGAACCGCCCTCTCCTATAACTACGGTTATAATAAGAATTTTTAAATCTGACATTTCTCTTAAATTTCTTGCAATAGCTTCAGCTTGTCCTCTTTCCTCGGCGGCAATTCCAGGATATGCTCCAGGGGTATCTATGAATGTTATTATGGGTCTGTTAAATTTCTCCGCAAGCTTCATCACTCTGAGAGCTTTTCTATACCCTTCAGGGTGAGCCATGCCGAAATTTCTATTCATATTTTCTTCCAAAGATCTGCCCTTCTGATGACCAATAACAACAACGGATTTATCATTTATTTCAGCAATACCGCATAAAATTGCCTGATCATCGCCAAAAACTCTATCGCCACGAACTTCTGTAAAATTTTTAAATATGAGTTTTATGTAGTCGGCGGAGTAAGGTCTTTGCGGATGTCTTGCAATTTGTATTCTCTGCCAAGGCGACAACGAACTGTAAATCTTTTGTTTTAATTCATCTCTCGTTTTTTCGAGACCTTTAATTTGTTCGGATAAATCTATACCTTCAGTTTGAGAAGATTCTCTTAAATTATTAATTCTTTTGTCAATTTCAGTTATTGGCTGTTCAAAGTCAAAAATTGTTTCCATGAATCTTCTTCCTCAATGTCATAACCATCAATCTCCCTAACTGATCCAAGTAACGTAGTTGCTCGCTTTTGCAAGTGTGACAAATAAAAAGCATTACGCTGACACACTGTTGCCACTAACTCATCAAAGAAGTAAAAAGAAACCCTTGAAGAGATACAATTTTTAGCATTATAAAAAAATACATAGAACGCATTCTCAAAAAACCTAGCTGCAATCTTTGTAAGAAATCAGGGATTCGTTTGTTTGTCATTGCTACAAAAAACGAGAACTCACTTTCCAAATAACTTGCTTACTTATACTTTAACACACATTCCCGTTTTCCACTAGAGACTCCAAGTATTAACAACGACGCTGGATGCTTCATCATCCAAGTTTACCCTTAAATGCCTTTTGAATCCTGCGGCGCGACACGCAACCGCAGGAATAGTCTAGAAAGAGGTCTAACACGCAAGAGCCATAGTTCTCTCGATTGATAACACTAAACGCCTTTAGCACTTTATGATGTTTGCACCTACTTGTTTGCACTTACTTTTAACTATTCAAGATGTCCCACAATTTCATTAATTTGTACCCTAGGTTTATACTTACTAAATGTGTCCCGCAATCCCATTTATGACTACTATCCGAATCATCGTATGAACACGAAGGAGCGCAATAGCTATACATTGCATCAAGAGTTAAGCCGTTAGAAAACTCATACCCTGCTCCAATACCACAATACAATCCACCACTATTCTTCAAATTTTTGATCTTATCATTATTCTCATCTAACTGCTTTCCGTCAGGATAGTCATCTATCGTAACAGATGGTTTTCCATTTCCAATGCTGTTAAAAAAGAACGTATAGCCTATATTACCTTTAAAAAACACACCTTTTGCTGACGAAATAGGATTTATCTGTATCGTACCATAAATAGGAAGGTATGAAAATGTTAGTTCCTTAGAATCTTTTTTACCAATCTTTCTTGGATATAAATATCCCGAGCCAATACCTGCTTTAATTGAATCGTTTACTGGCAATAAAAACTCACCTAGCAAATCACCACTGATGCCCACACAAGTACTCTCTTTTTTTTCTTGGTCGTTATCCCCATTAATTTTTATTTTTTCTTTCAAACTTACATTCCCGTAAGCTCCAAGCCCTCCTTTCACATTAAATTCACCTGTAAAATCAGAAAATACCACTCCTTCAAGAACAAACATCATCGCAACAACCAAAATCAATTTTTTCATTTACACTCCCCTTTTTTTATAAATATCTATTTATGCACAGAATGGCGATAAATTAGCATACCGTGTATGTCCTATTAAAATTTACCTGAATAACTTATCTTAAAAATTCTTTCGTTTGGAATCCTTAACGGATGATTGTTTTTACCCCAACAATCTCTCACAGCAAAATCTATATCTACACCTTCCGTTACAGCAAACCTAAAACCAAAATTAAGTCTCGCATCTTGGAAGCGATTTATATTTATATTATCATATTCTGCCATAAGATACATTGATTCCTTGAACACTGGCACTATTGCATTTGCAAAGCCATAAACTTGTTTTGTTTTTGTAAAGTTACATATGTTAGCGCCTATGTTGAACATTAAACCACCAAGAAAAAGTTCTCTGCCCATAACAATATACAAACCCTTTTCTCTCTGTACAAAATTTACTTTATCAATAAAACAACCCTGCCCATCATAGCCCATCGCTAATCCAGGCAAAATCATAC
>BNVZ01000143.1 GCA_025998475.1 Endomicrobiia bacterium
TAAAGACGATGTACCTATGTCAAAGGAGACATTGTGAAAAAAATAAAAGCTACAAGCAAAAAAAGGAGTATAACGATGAAACTAAAAGCAATATTAAGCGTATTTGTTGCATTTAGTCTTGCTTTAAGCTCCTGCGATAAAAAGAACGCGAGCCTTGTAAACAGAAGGACTGCTACTCCAGAGAAAATAAGAGAAGTAGAAGAAAGAGAAAGAGTAAAAACTACACCAACTCCAACTCCAATTCCAACCCTTGAAAGCCTCGTTAGTACCATCCCCAACATCACCCTCGACGACCGCACCAACCTCCTCGCCAGCCTCAATCGTCTCAACCTCCCTATCACCGACTGCACCAACCTCGTCAGAGTTTTATCCCAAACCACTTGTAGCATCTATAACTGCACCTTAATCATCAACCGCTTCTCTAACCTCTCTAACACCAACCTCACCCTCGACGCCCGCGCCAAACTCACCACCATACTCTCTGACACCAGCCTCGACCCCTACGACTTCATGCAACAACTTGTTCGACAATTACCTCTTAGTTCAAACAGTGACACAGATACAGACTAGTTGTGATATTTATTAACATATGCGATGGTAAATATTATTATTTGCATGACAAAAAGAAATGATAAATATGATAAATGCTTTTGGAGATACCTATAAACAATACGCAGTAAATATATGGGGTATAAATTTGTGAAAACGAAAAAAGTAGTAATTGCAATTGCTTTATTTAGTCTTGTGTTAAGTTCGTGCACGGGCTGTAAAGACAAAAACGACAAAGGTAAAGATAAAACTAACCCTGTTGCGCGTACTGATGAAGATACTCCAAAATCAAATACTGATGAAAATACTCCGAAATCAAATACTGATGAAAATACTCCGAAATCGAAAGTTGAAGTATATCTAAAAGCCAAAGGTGCTGACGACGTTGAAATAAGACAAACGTCGAAAATTGAAAAAGAAGATTTTGGGGAAGGCGATGGTTATATAATTTACGAAAACAATCATTTTTATTATAAAGATCATGATAACGGATGGACATATAACAATTGTGGTCTATATGCGGTAAAAAGATTGCTCTTTGTCTTAGGTAGACGTGGTATCGTTGACGAAGACTTATGGTATAGATGTACTGATAGACAGTTAAGAGGGTTGTTCATACCTCCAGATCAAAATGTAATGTTAAGCTGTAGTCAGGTTAGAACATTATTGGAAGATTTTGGCGTTCCTCCTGAGTACAATATAGTATATGATAAAGATGGTGTAGACATAAGTACTGGGGGGGATGCACCGACTACTAGTGAAGGTATAGCCTATTGGACTATGAGGATTGAGCATGCAATACTTAATCAGGATAGTGAGCTAGAGACTATGGCAAGGGGGTCAAAAGAGGTATTGGAAAAGCGTAAAATAGAACGTGCTGAGAAAATGCATAAACTATTACAGCGATAGTTTTTACATAGATTGTCGTTCTATTAAATGGCATCTTGGTTTAGACCATATCTTTTATTTGACAAAAGTCAAATATTAGTGTGTTGTGAAATTGCTACAGATTTGCAAATTAGGTTTAATTATGATATTATAAATACAAATAGGAGATTTAATCCTAAAATAAAACAGAAGGAGCACCTAATGCAAAGATGTAAAGTAGTGATGTTGGGAGCGGTTGTTTTGTCAAGCTTAGTATTTAGTTCAGTAGAGTCTCGAGCTGATGGGTTAATTGCGGAACTTGTAAGTGAGATGAATAGTATTCAAACTCATATTGCAGAGCTCGAAGCTAGATTTGATGACTATTATGGTTTTAGGGATTTTAATGCCATTGCACAGTCAATTAAAGATATCAATCAACATCAGAGGAGACATGCGGAGATTGTACATACTTTGGCATTTTATGATATGAATTGTGTTGATCTCCAACAAATTGATTTGGGCGAACAATTTAGGGGCTATGATGAAGGAGCGCTAAGAGAAAAAATTAGTAATGATGATAAATTACTTAAGAAAAAACACGATTATATCGAAAAAAAAGGTGAGACTGTAACCCCTCAGATGTATAGGGAATTTAAAGAGGCTAGTAAAAAATGGACTCTAAACGACGATGAATGAACACTGGCACATCTCCAAGACGGTATAAAATCATTAATATATGATTAGCTATGATTAGCTAATAAATGAAGTCTGTGGTAGATAGACACCAAGCGCTAGAAAAGTCAGTACAATAAATGTAAAGATAAAAAAGATGAGGGGGGCAAGGATGGGGAATTTAAAATGTTCATTATCCTTCCTTCCTCCTCTCTTTTTTTTACCGAGTATGATATTCTGATTCTTTTTTCGTATTGTTCTACATGATATGATGCCAACACTTGACACAGGCCATGAAAATTGTGTAAGCTCTCTGGTGTTTGTGTTTGAGCTTGTGGCACTGTGGATGTATGCTACGTCAAAAAAAACTAAGATAGAGGAAACATTATGACAAAAACAAAATTATTAAATTCATCTTCATTTATTTTACTTGGTTTTTTGGTTTTAAGTTCCTGCGATAAAAAGAACGCGAGCCTTGTAAACAGAAGGACTGCTACTCCAGAGAAAATAAGAGAAGTAGAAGAAAGAAAAAGAGCAAAAACTACTCTTCAAGAACTCGTCAATGCCATCCACGGCCTCTCCGACGAAGTCCGCCGCCGCTTCATCAATGCCCTCTCTGACTCCAACCTCTCCGACGACCGCCTCCGCCGCTTCATCAATGCCCTCTGTGACTCCAGCATCTCCAACTCCGGCCGCCTCAGCTTCATCAATGCCCTCTGTGACTCCTACATCTCCAACGACCGCCGCGTCAACCTCTTCAAAGCCCTCTCTGACTCCAACATCTCCAACGAAGCCCGCATCAGCTTCATCAAAACCCTCTCTCACCCCTACCTCACTGACGACCGCCGCCGTAACTTCATCAA
>BNVZ01000144.1 GCA_025998475.1 Endomicrobiia bacterium
GATGATGACGATGACGGCAAGTGCAGTGAGCTTGACGAGCTAATTGAGGAGCTCGATGGAGATGAACTTGTTGAGACTGACGAGCCACTTGAGAAGTTCGATAGGGATGAATTCGTTAAACTTGACGAGCTACTATTTGAGAAGCTTGATGATGAACTTGGCGAGCTACTATTTGAGAAGTTCGATGGAGATGATGACGATGACGGCAAGTGCAGTGAGCTTGACGAGCTAATTGAGGAGCTCGATGGAGATGAACTTGTTGAGACTGACGAGCCACTTGAGAAGTTCGATAGGGATGAATTCGTTAAACTTGACGGTCTATTTCTTGAAGAACTCGACGAAGATGAACTTGAATCCCATCCCTTTATTAAACTTGACGAACTATTTGAGAAGTTCGATGGAGATGAACCTGAACCCCGCATGTACGCTTTAATTGAGAAGCTCGATGGATCATTTATTAAACTTGACGATTTACTTGAGAAGTTCGATAGGGATGAATTCGTTAAACTTGACGGTCTATTTCTTGAAGAACTCGACGAAGATGAACTTGAATCCCATCCCTTTATTAAACTTGGCGATCTACTTGAGAAGTTCGATGGAGATGATGACGATGACGGCAAGTGCAGTGAGCTTGACGAGCTAATTGAGGACTCGATGGAGATGAACTTGTTGAGACTGACGAGCCACTTGAGAAGTTCGATGGAGATGAACCTGAACCCCCCCATCCCCCGTACGATCTACTGGACGAGGCATTCCCGTATTCCTCAGAAGCTGGCCAACGACCAGTACTACTAGGCTGATATGACGGGAGGGATTTTTCCGGGACCGCCATTGAATTTTCTTTTTTGCAGTTGGGACATGGTCTACGACGATTAGTTTTAAACCAGGATACCACACACTTGGTATGAAATGATTTTTTGCATCCTGTGCATGTTGTATAATCTTTCTTATTGTCAAGACACACGAAACATAGTAATGATTTTTTGTTCCCTGTGCATGTTGTATAATCTTTCTTATTGTCAAGGCACACGAAACACAGTTCTGGAGTAGCAGGCTCTCTGTTTACAAACAAAGCGTTCTTTGTAGCACACGAGCTTAAACTAAGGGTGAATAATGTGAGAAATAAAACCAATCTTGTGTCCAGTTTCATAATTTTGCCCCCATTCCTTACGTTATTTTACTATCAGTTATTGCAACAAAAACACAAAACCCATACGCTTATTGATTGTGGTAAAACATTAGACCTCCCGCACAACTTTGAGTATTAAATTCAAGAATACAAATACCTGAAACCCTGAGTTAATTCGCAGTCCAAAGCGTCTTCTGCGGTCTATAGCTATCTTATACTATTTTGAACCTTTTAACAAATACTTTAATGTTTTCTACTATAATCCTTTTTGATGAAATCTCCCTATTTAACTCTTTATCTTCTTTTGTCAGTGGGTGTTTCTTTGATCTCTTTTTTTAGAACCAGTGTGTTTGTATGTATTCTGCCTAAGGCCTACTAAACTGTATTTGCCATGTATCTTATAGTCTTTCTTTGCATAAATACATGCCTACTAAAATAAACCAAAATCGTGCTCCTTGCCCTATCAATCGCTGTGCATATTATTTGCTCACCTTTAATTTAACTACTACCAATGCCTTTATTGTATGTCTCTTTTTCTTCTTGCTTTGCCACTTTCGCTGTTTTTTTAGGTCTTTGTATCAATCTCTAGCATAATCACTGCTACTTCTACTTCTAGCGCTTTGTTTATCAATACCTATTCCCATCTAGTGCATATTCCCCACTATTATTAATACTTCTTCTACGTGCTTTTAGTCCTATATGCACAACTTTCACTGACATTGTAACTGTCTCAGGTCTAATAATACGTCCTATATTGCCCTAAAGTACTAAAACATCATCTTTACCATCTTTGCTATACTCAATTTTCTCTTTGCTCACCCACTCCCCCTTTTTCTTTTCTTACTCCTTGCTATCCTTTGTTTTGTCAAACGTCCCTTTCTTTACTCCCATTAATCGCCTAAACCCATTCCATCTGTTTCCGCACGCTTTCTTTTTCTGTTTCATAGTACTTCTATTGTACTTTTATATATTAGTTATGCAAGAGGTTTAGTGTCATTTTACATGATATGATGCAGCCTTTTGACAAAACAGTTTGAAAATTGATATAAGACTTAGGTTATGGACAAAAGACTTTCAGCAGTTTATCCCGGGAGTTTCGATCCTCCTACAAACGGGCATTTGGACATTGTAACTAGATCTTCGCGTATGTTTCCTGAAGTAATAGTCGCAGTAACAGGTAATGTTAATAAAAAGCACATCTTTTCTTTGCAGGACAGGATAGATTTGCTACAAAAATCTACAAAATATTTAAACAATGTAAAAATTGTGTCATTTTCAGGGCTTTTAGCCAATTATCTCGATAATATTAAGTCTTTTATTGTTATAAGAGGTTTGAGAGAATATTTCCCATAATACAAGACCCCCAACGCTACAGACTCCTTTTGTAGCCACTTCTTTCAAATTTTCTTAAAACGTCTAAAATTTTGGTGTTGCAATAAAAGCGGCAGCCTCCCTGTTATTTAATTACGGCTGCTGTTACTATCTCTACTTTACTAACGCCGTGATTATTTATCGTGTTTACCTTTTGCTAAGCTAACAACACATTTTTTTAATTTTTTTTCAACACATGCCGGAACAAAAGCGGCAGTGTTTCCTCCGAGCATTGCAATCTCTTTAACCATACTTGAAGAAAGAAATGTGTAAGACTGGTCCGGTATTAAGAATATCGTTTCTATTTTTTTATTTAACTTTCTGTTCATCAATGCCATCT
>BNVZ01000145.1 GCA_025998475.1 Endomicrobiia bacterium
TTTCACTAGATAAGCTTGACGAACTCGACGAAGATGGACTTGTTGAACTTGGTGGTGGTGTCGTCGTTAAGTTCAATGATGGTAGTGGTGATGCTAGTGCGTCAACTGGTGCCGGTGATGGTAGTTCTAGCGATTGTGATGTTGGTGTTTGTTCTTGTGCTGCTTCAGTTTCTTCTTCAGCCTCTGCTTCAGCTTTTGCTTTTCGTTCTTTTTCAGCTTTTTGTTTTGCTTTTTGTTTTTCTGCTTCAGCTTTTGCTTTTCGTTCTTCTTCAGCTTTTTGTTTTGCTTTTTGTTTTTCTGCTTTTTCTGCTTTTTGTTTTTCTTCTTTTTCTTTTGCTTTTGCTTTTGCTTTTTCTTCTGCTGCTTCTTCTTCTTTTAGTTTTTCTTCTTTGTTTGCTTTTTTTGTTTTTGAACTTGAAGATGAACTTGAGCTACTCGAGCTTGAACTGCTTGAACTTAAGCTTGAACTACTCGAGCTTGAGTGGCTAGTTGGTGGACTTGCTGAATGTGCTGCTGCTGGTGTTGCCACTGATGCTGGTGTTGTCATTGGTGCTGATGATGAACTTGAAGATGAACCCGAACTGCTCGAGCTTGTGCTTGAAGATGAGCTCGAATTGCTTGGAGATGGTAGTGGTAGTAGTGATGATGATAGTGGTAGTAGTGGTAGTGGTGGTGAAGATGAGCCGCTTGAAGACGCACTAGCTGGTGATGATGACGATGATGGATTTGAAAATGAGCTCGAACTGCTTGGACTCGAGCTTGAACTTGAAGATGAACTTGAGCTACTCGAGCTTGAACTGCTTGAACTTAAGCTTGAACTACTCGAGCTTGAGTGGCTAGTTGGTGGACTTGCTGAATGTGCTGCTGCTGGTGTTGCCACTGCTGCTGGTGTTGCCACTGATGCTGGTGTTGTCATTGGTGCTGATGATGAACTTGAAGATGAACCCGAACTGCTTGGACTCGAGCTTGAACTTGAAGATGAACTTGAGCTACTCGAACTTGAACTGCTCAAACTACTTGAGTTTGGATTGGATGAACTTGAAGATGAACCTGAACTGCTCTGGTTTGGACTACTCAAACTACTTGAGCTTGGACTGCTTGAAGATGAAGAAGGAAACGATGAATACGACCAAAGAGATGACGATGATGTAAACGAAGAAGGTGAAGATGAACTCGAATTGCTCGAGCTTGGGCTTGAAGATGAGCTCGAACTGCTTGGAGATGGTAGTGGTGGCAGCGGCAGTGGCAGTGGCAGTAGTGGTGATAGTAATGATGATGGTAGTGGTGGTGTTGTCGTTAAGCTCAACGATGGTGCTGGTGATGCTGATGCTTGTGCTTGTAGAGGAACGTCGCTGCTGCCATGATCATCCACTAATATCATACTACCAACTGATGCTTGTGCTGGCGCTGGTTCTGGTGATGCTGGTGATACATGTGGTTTTGATGCTTGTTGTTGTGGTGGTGTTGTGCCATCATAGTGCGGTGCTACTTCTCCAACGCCAACATCCGTACCGCCATCGTTTGCTGGTGGTGGTACAACTTGTTGTTGTGCTTGTGCTGCTACTGATATTGGTGAAGATGATGATGAATTCGAGCTTGAATTGCTCGAACCACTCGAGCTGTCGCTTGCAGCTACTCCTTCATATGATGTTAATGCTGGTGGTGGTAATGATGATGAACGGTGGTGGTGATGCGACGATGATGGTGATGAAGACCTACCCTTACTAAATGAGCTTGACGAGCTCGATAGAGATGACCTTGTTGAACTTGGTGGTGGTGTGATGCTATCGTAACTTGACGAGCTCCACAGAGATGGACTTGTTGATATTGTATTGTTGCTGCTGTAACTTGACGAGCTCCACAGAGATGGACTTGTTGAACTTGGTGGCGTGCTACCTGTACTGTTGATTCTATCGTCGCTTGCACCGTAATCTGACAAGCTCGATAGAGATGACCTTGTTGAACTTAGTGGTGGTGGTAGTTGTCGTGGTAGTGGTGATGATAGTGGTGGTGGTGAAAACGAGCTACTTGAAGACGCACCAGATAGCGATGATGACGGTGATGCACTTGAAGATGAACTCGAACTGCTTGTATTCGAGCTTGAATTGCTCGAACTACTCGAGCTGTCGCTTGCAGCTACTCCTTCATATGATGTTGATGCTGGTAGTGATAATGATGATGAACGGTGATGGTGATGTGGTAGTTGTCGTGGTAGTGGTGATGGTGGTGGTTCTGGTTCTAGTGCTAGTGATACATGTGGTCCTGATGGTGTTGAACTTGGTGGTGGTGTCAGTAAGTTCGGTGTTAGATTGTTCGATGTAAGATTGCTCGGGCTTGGGCTTGAAGATGAGTTCGAACTGCTCAAACTACTTGAGCTTGAACTGCTTGAAGGTGAAGAAGACGAAGATGTTGACGACGGTGATTGAGACATAGGGCTACTAGTCGATGAGCTACTAGTCAATGAAGAAGATGGTGGACTTGAAGATGAACGCGAATTGCTCGGGCTTAGGCTTGAAGATGAGCTCGAACTGCTTGGACTCGAGCTTGAACTGCTCGAACTACTCGAGCTGCCGCCTGCAGCTGCTCTTTCATGTGATGATGAACTTGTTGAATTTGGTGGTGGTGTGATGCTATCGTAACTTGACGAGCTCCACAGAGATGGACTTGTTGATATTGTATTGTTGCTGCTGTAACTTGACGAGCTCGATAGAGATGAACTTGTTGAATTTGGTGATGCTATCAGTTGTGCTGATGAAGAAGACGAGGATGAAGATGATGAAGATGCCCCAGCCCCAGCCCCACCTGTTGCCACTGCTCCAGAT
>BNVZ01000146.1 GCA_025998475.1 Endomicrobiia bacterium
TGCTCCGTCATATAATAATATCCTGTTTTAAATATATTGCATATCTGCGTCTATGCCCTTCTTGTGCATAATTCGATACTCGTTGCCTTAAATCTAACGAATATGTCCTTAGTATACACTCCCCCCCTTTTTTTACAAAGATCAGCCATTTTATCACCTCTTATATCAATACTAAGTTAATTTACTATATATGGGTAAATACGTTGGAGTCATTTAGTCGTTACACCCCTAGAAAACTTACAAAAACAAAAGGAGTGTTTCCAAACAAAGAATCTTTGCTTAAAAGTCTATTTTTAGGTATTAGCAGACTTGAAAAAAGGACTAGCAAAGTAAAAAACCTGAGGTGAAATTTACGGTCAACTTTTAATTATTTCAGTAAAAATTAAACATGCCAAAAGGCAATTTTACGCGGGTCAGCTTGACAGCGTCCCATAACTGGAATACACAATTTTAGAATTGTAGGCTTGGAAAAGAAGTCTACTAACTACCCTGTTTCTAATTGTAATCCAAGATCTTTTATCATTTGCCTGTCTATAGCGATATCTCTACCACTAGTGGTAGAGATATCCGCCCGTCATTATGCCGTTAGCTCCCGCTTGAAATATCCATGATTGCAAATCTCTTAAATGCATTTCTCTACCACCGCAAACCAGGATATCGGGAGTTTGAAGAATTATTCTAAAAACTGTTAGCGTTTTCAGAATTTCAGTAGGTTCCATAGCGGGCAAATGTTCCAACATAGTTCCTTTAATTGGCATAAAAAAGTTCATAGGAACGCTGTGTCAGAACCGATTTCTTTTAAAGTAAAGGCCAAATCTATTCTGTCCCTAAGGCCTTCTCCTATGCCAAACAATCCGCCTGAACAAAGCTTAAACCCAAATTTTTTAGCTCTTTTTAATGTGTCAACTCTTTTTCCTGATAATCGTGTGTTGAGCAAATGTTAGGATAAAAACTTTCTGATGTTTCGAGATTGTGATGTATTTTTTTTATGCCGACCTCTCTTAATCTCATAAAACTTACGTCAGATATTTTTCCTATAGACACGCCCAAGTGCGATACCTTTTCATGTTTTTTAAACATTTTGCAAAGTTCCGATATTTCTTCGTCATTTAAAGAATTTCCGCTTGAAACAACACCAAAACAACCCACATTTTCCAATGTTTGCATGGAAACTTCTTTGATTTTTTCGGGATCAATAAGAGGATAAACTTTGACATCAGCCTTATTAAAGCTCGATTGCCCGCAAAATTTACAATCTTCACTGCATTGCCCAGATTTTGCATTTACAATTGAACAAACTTTTATCCTGGCACCTTTGTGTTTTTTTTGTGATTTGTTTACCGTTAAAATTTCGGATATTAAATTTTCCATTTATTGCACCATGTCCTGTTTTGTGATGTATAACAACTAAAAAGTACATCTAATTTTAATACTCCCGTCATTCACTTTCTTGCTTGTGTTATATACTCCCCGCCCATCCATATCTACATCCAGCTCTCATATTTTTCCGTTTGCCCCTACTTCACGCACTAGGCCACTCCTTTAAAAAACATTGCCTTTTTTAATTTTGGTTATGACATTAAAAATTCTCTAATGTTTGCCCATGATAATTCCTAACCCTCTGTATTCTAACACATTTTGCGATTTTTTTGATAAATAAAGGATTTTTTATGTTTTCAATACCAAGACAAGAAGAACTCCACCTAATCTGGACACCAATATTCCGTACCAGCCACCGGACTCGCGTTCTTTACTTGTCGCGCGACAACCTCAAGTCTCGAGACAACAATCGGTAAAGCATGTATTTTTAATGCGTCTGTCGTTTACCCACTATATTCAATGACAGCAGCATCCAGAACATTTATGCTTTTTATATCCCGATGCTTCTGAGCACAAATCAGCAGCACAATTTGACGAAGATGATGTGGCTAAAAAACTTGAAAATTGCTTTACAACTTCGGTACTTTTGCATTTAGGACACTCTGTATTTTCTTTGTCAAAAACAAGCGATTCAAATTTTTCGTTACATTTTTTACAGATAAATTCAAATAAGGGCATAAAATTATCCTATCTCCTTGATCTTGAAAACGTTTAAATCCTAAAACATCTTTCTTTGGTGTCTTGAATATTATAGCCAAATCACTTGAAGTTGCACTGTAAATAATAAGAGGATGTATGAAGGAGTACAACTCACCCTTTAAGCTTGAGAGATGGTGCAATTTCAGGTGATTTGGCCACAACTCCCATATCTCTCTAAGAGATGCCTTCTTATTTACGCTAGCACCTCTATGCTTGCGTTAAACATAATCTTCGAACTTCGTTCACTTTTTTGCAAAAAATGCTACCAAGATAAATCTTCTAAACAATCTCATTTGTGTAGCTAATAAACTACTCCAAATTATTTTCTCTTTGCTTAAATTCGTGCACTCTTACGACCCCATCGGAGTCCTTGTTAATAACTAACTCTTTTCTCCTTCTTTTTTGTTCTTTGACTACTTTATATTTCTTTCTTACTGCGGGATGTCTTATGCTATTTTTGCTGCCTAAGTCATTGTAGCATAAAATAGACCTCCCGCACAACTAAGTATTAAATTCAAGAATACAAATACCTGAAACCCAAGTTAAATCGCAGTCCAAAGCGTCTTTTGCAATTACTTATCTATTCTTTAGACTATTTTGAACCTTTTAACAAATACTTTTGATATTTTCCACTATAATCCTTTTTGATGAAATCTCCCTATTTAACTCTTTATCTTCTTTTGTCAGTGGGTGTTTC
>BNVZ01000147.1 GCA_025998475.1 Endomicrobiia bacterium
ATTACCAAATATAGCTTTTCTTATGCTTTTAGGCGTTACACAAAATGATAGTGTATCTTATATGCACTATGCTGTCTGCTTTTTCGAGCGTTTCCATAGCCTAATTGTACTACTTTAAGCGGTTCCCTTAGCTTGCTTGCGGGGCAATAGTTTAACAATAAAAATGTTTAAGTATGAAAGAGTAAAAGGACTTGAAAAAAGAAGAAGGCTTTGGGAGATTGTTAGGAGTAATGATAAATATGGTATTTTATAGGTCATAACACCAAAAACTCAAAGTATACCGTAAGCACAGGGACGATGACTGCAACGGCAACTGATAAAACGTGTATCTTTCATGTGAAGGAAAGGTTGAAAATGCAAGAAAAAATTTTACAAGTATTTCGCAAGTACAAAACGAATTGTGTTCTTTTTACAAATGCAAAAGAAGTTTTTTATTTAACAGGCGCTCAGTTCGATGGATTTTGGCTTTTGTTTGTAAAAGACAAGACGTATGCGATATGTTCTAAAATGACCGAGAATCAAGTAAGAGAACATTTTAAAAACAAAAATATTAACATACACGCTGTAGTTTCTTTTTATAAAACTGTTTCTGAAATTTTAAAACAAAATAAAACATATAGTTTGTTAATTGATCCGCAATATATAAATGCCGCAGACTTTTTCTTAATAAGTGAAAAACTAAACTTTGAAGGAATTAATATTAAAAACAAAGTGGGTATTTTAAACAGTTTGCGTATTGTAAAAGACGCGGATGAAATAGAAAATCTTAAGATTGCTTGTAAAATAGTATCCAAGGTATGTAATACAATCAAAAGTGAGCTCAAACCTGGCTTAAGTGAACTAGATATTCATTACAGAATTTTGGAATTATTTGCCAAAAACAAGGTAATGGAAAGCTTTACGCCAATAGTAGCTTCCGGGGAAAATTCTGCAAATCCACACCACAGAAGTTCAACACGTAAAATGACTGAAAACGATATAGTAATGATGGATATGGGATGCGTGCATAATGGCTATTGTTCTGATTTGACACGTACCTATTTTTTAGATAAGATCAGCGCTAGGTGCGAGAGAGTTTTTGACATTGTAAGAAGTTCTCAGAATACTGTTATAAAAGATATAAAATCAGGTTTGCCTATATCTTGGGCTGATAAAACAGCAAGAAGTGTTATAGAAGAAGCTGGGTATAAAGATAAGTTTATTCACAACACTGGACATGGAGTTGGGGTAGAAATTCATGAAATGCCTTCGTTAGCGTCAACTGCCGAAGGTTTTTTTTTGACACATATGGTAGTTACTGTCGAGCCGGGTATATATATTGAAAATGAATTTGGTGTAAGGATAGAAGATACAATATTAATAAAAAAAGACAGTTGTGAAGTGTTAACTTCAGCAGCGTACTAATTGGGAGAAATGATGATTTCAACATCAGATTTTAAAAATGGTCTTAATATTTTGGTTGACAAAGAACCTTACCAGATTACATGGTTTCAAAACCATAAGCCAGGTAAGGGTGGAGCTGTAATGCGCGTAAGGCTTAGACATCTAAAAAAGGGTGGTACTATTGAGCGTACTTTTAAGTCGGGCGAAAAATTTGAATCTTTAAGCGTCACGAGACAGAAAAAACGATTTTTGTATAAAGAAGGCATGAATTTTAATTTTATGGATATGAACACCTATGAGCAGATATCCGTTACCACTGAACTTTTAGGTGGGATGGTAAATTTTCTCAAAGAAAATCTTGAGGTTGAAGCTATATACCTTGAAAATGAACTTATCGGCATAGATCTTCCCATAATCATAGAAATGACAATAGCTGAAGCAGAACCCGGTATTAGAGGCGATTCGGTTTCCAACCTGACAAAAATGGCAAAACTTGAAACCGGAGCACATATACGCGTACCTCTTTTTATAAAACAAGGCGACAGAATAAAAGTTGATACAAGGACAGGTGAATACGTAGAAAGAGTATAAAAAGTAATAATTTTAGAACATGAAGTTTGACAACAAAAATTTATTAGGGTTAAGACGTTTGCTTGTGTTCTATGTTTAACAACCGCGAAGTTTTAGCGGAATGGGTGGGGTTAAAGTGAATCTACAGGAAATCAAAGATTTTTTAAAATCAATAAAAAATACCGATATTGAAGAAATGCAATATCAGAGTGGCGATAGTTCTTTGTACTTTAAGAAAACAGACGTTGAACCTGTTATACCTATCACAAAAGAGTCTGCCTTGGAGAAAGAAGAAGAGAAAAAACAAACTTTTATTGCTGTTAAATCAACAATGGTAGGGACTTTTTCCTTTGCACAAAGTAGTGATGGTACTCTCTTCGCAAAAGATGGAGATGTTATAACTGTCGGGCAGAAAATCGGGCAAATTGAAGCAATGAAAATTATAAAAGACGTTAATTCAGAAATCAAAGGTAAAATAGTAGAAGTTTTTATTTCAAATGGGCAATCAGTTGAGTATGGACAAAAATTGTTTTTAGTAGATACAAGTAAATAATATAAAGAAAGTAAAGTTAAATAAATCTTCGTTTGGTTATCTTTAAATTTTACATCCAACTTTTAACTTTGTAGTTAACAGGAGACATGATGTTTAAAAAAGTTTTGATTGCAAATAGGGGAGAAATAGCGTGTAGGATTATAAGGGCATGTAGAGAACTCAGCATCAAAACCGTTGCTATTCATTCAGAAATTGATAGAGGGAGTATGCATGTAAAACT
>BNVZ01000148.1 GCA_025998475.1 Endomicrobiia bacterium
TACACAAAATGATAGTGTATCTTATATGCACTATGCTGTCTGCTTTTTCAAGCGTTTCCATAGCCTAATTGTACTACTTTAAGCGGTTCCCTTAGCTTGCTTGGGGGGGCGATAGTTTAACAATTAATAATTTTGTCTTTACCAAGAAAAACTAAAACAGGACCGTCATACTAATGGCGCTCCTGTTTTAGTTTTTACTGTGGAATCTCAAGGCAAAACGCATGCTGTGTTGCTTAGCCATTTAAGTTTACCAAGAAAAACAAATCTTCGATTTCTAAGGAGATGACCATCCATAATCAAACATCGCTTTGCAATATTTCTTTTTTTAACTTTTGATAGCTGCTACTAAACTCGTACTTATGTTGCGATTCTCTGTAGTCTCCTCCAAATGCCGACTTTGACAATACTAACACTGGAGGCGCTTGAATACGTTTGAATACATTGGCATATAATTTATTAAAAAACCATTCGATATGCTCAATAAACTTAATGGCATTTTTCAAGCCGTATTTATCAAACATATTGTTTTCTTCCATATAATTATACTTTGTCTTGAGATATGTTTTAAGTATTTTTTCCGGTGTCTGTTTTTTATATTCCATGAATTGTTCCAAAAGCCAATCGTCAAAGCCCCATATCATGGGGTCAAATTGATTTTCTTTTAACTCCGCCGAAGGCAATATCTGACCAATATTAAACTTATAGTTCTTGCTAGGTATTAACTCTTGAGGTATTATTTGTCCATAAGAAGAGTTTATGTATCGAGCCATTTCCCATATTTCTGCTTTTGTTAAATCTCCTAAAGGACACCACGCACCTGCCAAATCACCATAAAGAGTGCCATACCCTAAGGCAAGTTCCACTTTATTTGTATTATTTATCAATACGGCATTATTTTCTGAAGTCTGCGCCATTAAAATTATAGTTCTGATTCTTGCTTGAAGATTTTCTTCCGTTATAGATTTAAGATTGGACCCTTGCGTTAAAGTTTTATTAAACTCTTCTAAAATGTTATTAATTGCAATAAATTTTAATTTAATGCTAAGTCCATCGCATAGTTTTGAAGCTGCCTGCTTTGTTTTGTCTGAATTGTAAAATGTTGGAAGGTTATAAGCTAAAATTTTACTTTTTCCTACAGCTAAAGAACATAAAACCATATTCAATGCAGAATCTATACCACCGGATAATCCAAACACATACTTAGGACTACCTAGCATTTCGTCCATAGATTTATAGGCCTCTTGTACTGCTAAAAACTTTTGTTCTACATGAGAAAGATTTTTACGATTATTGTTTCGAGACGGAAAATTCTCTGTAATATGCGTATAATAAGAGTCCTTATTTATTACAATCAATCCCTCCTGATAAGGAGCTATTTCAAGAGGGTCAAAATCCTTAGGTTTTATTCCTCTGTCAAGTTTAAGTCTGTCAAATACTGATTGGTCGAGATTGTCAATAAAAGTCGCCCATTGCCTTTCTCCTGTTTTGGAGTAAACCCTACTATCACCGTCAAATGTGACTATGGCTTTGCCATTATTTTGTGTTCCTACACAATTTACGTAATAGAATGGCACAAATTTGTCACCTACTAAATTTTTCAATTCTTTTATTCTATTGTCCCTGGCTATCGATTTGCCTACAGAAAACGGAGATGCCGAGATATTTATAATAAATTCCGCTCCCCGTTTAATTAGCTCTTGCGTAGGATTGATTTTATAATCACTGCTCCATAAATCTTCACAAATTTCCAGCCCTATTTTTGTTCCGTTGGAAAGCGTTACTACATCGCAAGTACTTAGCTCGTAAGATTCCAAAACATCTGATGAAAAATATCTTTTATCATCAAACATTCTGTAATTAGGAAGCAAAGATTTTCTTCTTACAATTATATTTCCTAATTGCGCCACATAGACCGCATTATATTTTCTTACCCTACCGTCCTCATTTTTTTCATCTCCTAGATCAATATTGCCGTAGACAATAATTATACCGATTTCTTTTGCCAAACTGCTTATTTTATCATTGTACAATAAAAGCTCATCGATAAATTCGTCTTCCGTCCATCTGTCACTCATTAAATACCCCGGTATACACATTTCGGGGAAAGCTATCAAATCTGCGCCAAGGTTTTTAGCCTTTTTTGCAAACGATACTAAGTTTTGATAATTTTCTCTAGGATTTCCTTGTTTAACGCGCATTTGCGCCAGTGCTATTTTCATTAGACCTCTTGCAAACCCTAAGTATTAAATTTTAGAATTACAAATACCTGAAACCTAAGTTAAATCGCAGTCCAAAGCGTCTTTTGCTATTACTTATCTATTCTTTAGACTATTTTGAACCTTTTAACAAATACTTTTGATATTTTCCACTATAATCATCTGATAAATCTTTCTATTTAACTCCTTATCTTCTTTTGTCAGTGGGTGTTTCTTTGATCTCTTTTTGGGAACTAGTGTGTTTGTATGCATTCTGCCTAAGGCCCTGTTTTACTAGTGCTTCTTCTGCTGCTACTCTTAATCTTTCTTTTTCTTGTGCTTCTGCTTTTTCTTTTTCTTGTTTTGCTAGTGCCTCTACACTTTCTCTTTCTTCTTCTTGTTTTGCTAGTGCTTCTGCTTTTTCTTTTTCTTTTTCTAATCTTATTCTTTCTACTTCTTTTGCTTTTTCTTCTGCTTCTTGTTTTGCATTTGCTTCTGCTCTTTCTCTTTC
>BNVZ01000149.1 GCA_025998475.1 Endomicrobiia bacterium
CACTTTGCAATTTTATACTGATAAATAAGGATTTCTTGAATTTGTCCACAAAAAGATACTACTATCAAGGTAACACGGGGACGACGGGATTTGAACCCGCGGTCTCTGCCTTGACAGGGCAGTGTGTTAAACCAGGCTACACCACGTCCCCAAAACTCACATGGGCATTCTAACAGAAAGACGGAAAAAAGTCAATTTCTTGTAAAATCTTATAACATATTGAACTTTTGTCCAACAAAGACAAACAAACTAAGACAACAATGGGATTCCAATAAAATGATACGGCATGTTTTTATATACGGTTTCTCTAAAAACCCACAGTTTTGATAGGTTTTTGTACTTACCGTAATAACCATTATCTTAGGCATTTGGTCGTAAACACAATGCCAGTATTTATACGCTACAATAACCAGGCAACAAAATAACATTTTTGCATATTTGTATTGATAAATAGGGATTTTCTATGTTTTCAACACCAAAACAAGAACAATCCCATTTTTCAAGTGAGTGTAGTTTACTAGTGCAGAAATTGGTTGGCTGTAATCCGAAACAATGAAAAAAACCAAAGCAAAATTTTTATGTCAGTAATGCGGTTATGAATCTGCTCAATGGCTTGGAAAATGCCCTTCCTGTGGAGTATGGAACAGTTTTACGGAAGAAAAATTTTCGATTCAAATAAAATCAGGTTCTCCCGTGAGGCAGCTTACAGATTTCTCGTCAGAAATTTTAAAATTAAACGAAGTTTCAGTGAAAGATTTTTCAAGATTTCAAACTAAAATCAGAGGGTTTGATAATATGATCAACGGCGGAGTTGTACCCGGTTCTTTAATATTATTAGGAGGAGCTCATGGAATCGGCAAATCCACGCTGATGCTTCATATTTCCGACGCTTTAAGCGAACAAGGAACAGTCCTTTATATATCTGGCGAAGAATCTCTTTCACAGATAAAATCGCGGGCGGAACGTTTAAAAGTAAAAAAGGTAATATCTTTTTAGCTTCTGAGACAAATCTTCAAAATATTATAGACGCAATAAATGAAATAGAACCTAAATCTTTAGTTATAGACTCAATTCAAACAACTTATCATCCTGAGCTTACAGGCGCTCCGGGTACCGTAGAACAGGTAAGAGAGACTGCCGCAGAACTTTTAAGAATTGCAAAATCAAAGAATATTACCGTATTCCTTTTGGGACACATTACAAAAGAAGGTGATTTAGCAGGCCCAAGAGTTTTAGAACATATTGTCGACACTGTGTTATACTTTGAAAATGAACGCCAACACACATATAGAATTCTAAGGGCTTATAAAATAGATTTGGTCCTACGAATGAAATAGGAATTTTTGAGATGAATTCATCAGGGCTTAGTGAAGTGTCAAATCCGTCGCTTATTTTTTTTTGGGGGAGCGAGCTGCTATAAATGCTGCCGGAAATATTGTAACAGTAGCAATGGAAGGCACAAGACCCATTCTTTTAGAGAGGTTCAGGCTTTAACGGCAAGAACTGTTTTTGGTATGCCACGCAGAATGGATTCGGGATATGATGCAAATCGTATTATAATTCTTATAGCTGTTTTGAAAAAGAGATTAGGCCTACCTTTAGGGATGCAGGATATTTTTGTTAATATAGCAATAGCAGGTGATGTTAAAGTTAAAGAAACTTCTGTTGATCTTGCTGCTGCTTGCGCTATAGTGTCTGCAAATTCAGAATTTATATGTCCTAAAGACATTGTGGTTTTTGGTGAAGTTGGTCTTGCAGGTGAGGTTAGATCCGTAGCGCTTTGCGCAGAAATACTTTCAGAAGCCCAAAAGCTTGGATTTAAAAAGGCTATAATACCAAAGGGCAGCTTAAAAAATTTATCTTATAAAGGTAAAACAGAGGTTTTTGGAGCAGATACTTTGGAAGCAGCAATTAAAATTTTCGGAAATTAATTTGTAAAGAAATAGACAGATCTTTTGTCTATCTTTTTAACAAAAACAAAAACTTATCTTCTTTTTTGCTACGGTACAACTCGAAGCAATTTGGCTATAACCAACTTTTGGGACATATTTTTTGGAGTGGGGTTATTTCAAAGAAGGGATGTAATTAACTGGCAAAAGACATTCACGATGTTTATTTTTTGATATTTCGTACATAATTATGGAAGCCGCAACTGCAGCGTTTAAAGATTCAGAATTCCCCGGCATATATATTTTGACAAGTTTGTCTGTTAGATGTTCAGTTTCGTTCTTCAGACCATTAGCTTCGTTGCCTATCACAAAAGCGCTTTTGGCGGGAAATTTAAGATCATTTAAATATTTTCCACTATTCAAAGACGCACCAAAAACAGTAATTTTTTCTTCTTTGAGCAAGTTTAAAACATCTTCAATATCAATGTTATCTATCACAGGTAGATGAAACATTGACCCCATTGTCGATCTTACTGTTTTGTCGGCGTATATGTCAGCACTTCCTTTTGATACAAATACGGCTTTTGAAGCAAATGCATCTGCGGAACGTATTATTGTCCCGAGATTTCCGGGATCTTGAATATTTTCCAAAATTATAAACAGTCCCTGATTTTTGATAATTTCTTTGATGTTATAGTGCTTTTTACTTACAACAGCCACTATTCCCTGCGGTGATTGTGTTCTTGCCAATTTATTAAATAGACGTTCTGAAAATGTTGTAACATTTTTAAAATCACGAATATTGTTTTTA
>BNVZ01000150.1 GCA_025998475.1 Endomicrobiia bacterium
TGCTGTTATGCGTAAATTATTAGTCATTATTAACAATTGTTGTAAACAGTTTTACCTTGATAGGTCTTATGTGAACGCCTAATTATACTTCCTTTTAAGGTCTTTTTATCAACTTTTTAAGTGGGGTTATCTATTCCATCTGACCCACATGCTTTCTTTTTCTGTTTCATAGTACTTCTATTGTACTTTTATATGTTAGTTATTAAGAGGTCTATTAAGGCGGAAGAATTTAGTACTACTCCTGTTTATGTTGCAAATAAAAAAATCGCCTGTCAAACAGGCGATTTTTTTATTTTAGAAAATCCTTATTTCTTCTTCTTTTTTGCTGCTACTGCAACATCTTTCTTGACAATTTTCTTCACAACATCTTTCTTAGATGCTACTTTTTTTGTTTTACATCCACAAGCCATTATTGGCTCCTTTTAGGAAAAGATTCCTTTTTTTTATTTTCGCATGTCAGAACGCGAAAAAGCTCGAAAGTCAGTACCGTTGATTATTGTATACAATAAGACAAAAAAAATCAAATTTTCATGACTTGACCGCTTTCTGAAAAAAGAACAAAAAAAACTAACATAAAAAGAGGTACGACAAATACATGAAAGCTTTTTTTTGATTTTTGATTGTCATCGATAAAGTTAAATAACAGTCCATGGAATTTGATCAAGTTTAAAATCAATGTAACCTCAAGAAACTTTTTCCATGCGTTTATTGTGATGAGATTCTGCGAAAGATACCTTTTTTGATAAAAAAAAGATATAATTTCTCTGAAAGATAGAGGTAAATTTTACTTGGTGCAGGAAAAAATGAAAGCGAAAGATATTTTTTTAAAGAGAGAGATGAGTTAACTGGATTAAGCAAAACAGGGGGATCTGCTTATTGAATATGATACATATCCCGTTGATCTTTTTCCAAACTATTCGTAAATAACCAGAATAGAATAACCACAAAAACAGACTGACGCAAACGTTTTGAATAGATTTGAAACAATATCCTGACAGATACAGAAACAGAAGAAAGCGCTTTTGGTTTTTTAGATTTAATTGTTAAACTATCGCCCCCCCAAGCAAGCTAAGGGAACCGCTTAAAGTAGTACAATTAGGCTATGGAAACGCTTGAAAAAGCAGACAGCATAGTGCATATAAGATACACTATCATTTTGTGTAACGCCTAAAAGCATAAGAAAAGCTATATTTGGTAATATTTAGCGTTGTAATAGTAATTCAAATAACAAAAGAAATTTGGTAACGCTGCAAACATAGAGTTTTGAGCAAATCGGAAATAGATGGCAATCACCCATTACCCATTAAGTTGCAGCCCAAAGTTCTCACCAATGCCAAGTAATACAAGTTATTAAAAGTATAACAGCACGAGAGATGTTTTGCCGTCAATTGATTTAAAAAAAGAACTTTGTGGGTGGCGGCGTCGGAGCGATGACTTTATTGCAGCAGTATCAAGTAGGAAACAGAAGGGATTCTTGGGCACAGTAGGTGAGTAGGAAACAGAAGGGACTCTTGGGTTATGTTGCTAAACAGGGGGTCAAAGATCTACAGCAACAATTACAGCTCTTCAATTTCCACTGCTGATACCGCGCGTCTTGCTGTGCGGAGGTTTATTTAAAATTTGAAGTATACAATTTTAAAACTGTAGGTTTGGAAACAAGCCTAATATAATCAAAGAGAGGAGGTGACATGACAAAAAATAAAAATTTAGATAAAACAATAACCAGTTTTGAAGACAGCAACGATGTCAACATGTCAGACTTAATGAAAAGTTATGACGAATCCACTAGCGTTGATATTGGAAAAGAGTTCGAGGGAACTATTATTGAAGAAAATTCGGATAGTTTTATGGTTGATTTAGGAACGAAATCAGAGGGGATGATCCCTAAGGAAGAATTTGAAGAGAGCGCAATACCTCCTGAACTTAAAGTTGGCGCAAAACTAAAAGTAAAAGTTATAAGCACTTACGGGCAAACCATCCTTTCTTATAGAAAAATTATTGAAGAAAAAAAATGGAGTTTGCTACGAGAAATTTTTGAGAAAAATAAACGGGTTAAGGCAGTGATATTAAAAACCATAAAAGGCGGATTTAGTGTGGATGTCTGCGGTGTAAATGCGTTTCTGCCTATTGCTCAGGTAGATATGCATTTTGTCAAAGAAACAGAACAGTATATTGGCAAATCGTATGAGTTTGTAATTACGAAGTTTGACGCAAGAAAGAAGAATGTTGTTGTTTCAAGAAGAAAAATTATTGAAGATGAAATAAATACAGCAAGAGCATCTGCTTTAGAAAGTATTACCGAAGGCCAGATCCTAGATGGAACGGTCTCAAGAATTACAAAGTTTGAAGCTTTTATTAATCTTGGCGGAGTTGACGGGTTGCTACATATTGGTGAGCTTGCTTGGTATAGGGTTAAAAAAATTGAAGATTTATTACATATAGGTCAAGTAATAAGGGTTCAGGTTTTAAAAGTTGATAAAGCCGGCGAAAAAATTTCTCTAAGTATGAAAAATCTTTCTCCTCATCCATGGGACTCTGCTTCCGAGAGACTGCCCTTGGGTCTTATTACGAAGGGCACAGTGACATCAATTATGAGTTATGGTGTTTTTGTTGAATTTGAGCCAGGCGTAGAAGGTTTGCTTCATGTCTCTGAATATGCATGGAGCGACAGTGGAGC
>BNVZ01000151.1 GCA_025998475.1 Endomicrobiia bacterium
ATCCCCTTATACAATGGGATATTTATACCTAGCATTCCTTACATTTCTTATTTGCATCCTTTTTTCTGCTATTTTCTACTTTCGCACTTTACTTTAACTTTGTTGCATTTGTGTTTTGATCTGTACAATCTTCATACCACAGTAATGCGACAACGGTTTTTTTAGTACATCAAAGTTTATTGCAACGGACGCTTATAGACATTTGACTATTATATATGCTACACCATTAGCATTAACAAAAATAGCTTGGCTTATTGTCCACTAAATAGTAGGCTCTGGTATTAATTAAATAAAAAGGAGTTGGTATGAATTTTTCATCTTATACAAATACGGCTTTGGCTGCCGCAAAAGCTGGTTCTGAGGTACTTATTAAATATTACAACAATGTGCTTGATATCGAGTACAAAGGGGAAATCGACCCTGTTACTCAGGCTGATAAAAATTCTCAAAAAGCGATCATAAAGATGATAAAAGATGTTTTTCCCGAACACGGTATTTTAGCGGAAGAAGATGGCGTAAATGAAGTAAATAAAGATTACTGTTGGATTATAGATCCTCTTGATGGCACAGTAAATTTTATTCATGGACTGCCCATGTTTTGTGTTTCAATAGGATTAAAATGTAAAGATGAAATTATTTCAGGCGTAATTTATTCTCCTATTATACAGGAAGTTTTTGTTGCTGAAAAGAACAAGGGTGCGTGGCTTAATGGTAAAAAAATCAAAGTTTCAACAATAGAAGATCCTATTCGCTCTTTAGCTGTTACGGGATTTCCTTACTATATTAAAGAAAAAAGCGATCGAGTAATGAAGAATTTTCAAAATGTAGTGTTTGAATCTCAAGGAATTAGAAGATTAGGGTCTGCTGCTTTGGATATGGCGTATGTTGCGTGCGGACGTTTTGAGTTCTTTTGGGAAGAAGGTTTAAAGCCATGGGATATTGCCGCAGGTACTTTAATAGTTAAAGAAGCCGGAGGGAAAGTGTCTGATTATAGTGGCAGCGCAGAAGATTCTGTGTTTAAAGACACAATGCTTGCATCCAACGGAATTATAATGCATAAAAAAATACTTAAGGTTATAAGTGATAAAAAATAATAAGCAATGCGTATTAAAAATAATAAAAGTTTTAGAAAAAGATTTGGGACAAGTTAAATGTGCGCTTAATTTTTCAACTCCTTTTGAGTTGCTTACCGCAGTGATATTGTCTGCACAGTGTAGAGATGAAAGAGTTAATAAGATAACCGAGAATCTTTTTAAAAGATATAAGAATATAAGTGATTACGCAAATGCTGATATTTCAGAGTTTGAAAACTATATAAAATCCGCAGGTTTTTTTAGAAATAAAGCTAAGAATATTATTAAATCCGCAAAGTTAATAATAGATATGCATAACGGAGCTGTTCCTCATGCTATGGAAGAACTCCTTAAACTCCCCGGTGTTGCAAGAAAAACGGCAAATGTTGTTTTAGGCAACGCTTTTGGTAAAGCCGCAGGGATTGCTGTCGATACACATGTTATTAGAATTGCAAATTTACTTAAACTTACAAAATATGACGACCCTGTTAAAATTGAAAAAGACTTAATGAAAATTGTACCGAAAGAATATTGGATAAAATTCTCTTTCTATATACAGGTTTTGGGAAGAAGAATTTGTAAAGCAAGAAATCCAAATCATGAGATTTGCGCTCTTAATAAAATTTGTCCGTCAGCACACATAGCCAACTAACTTTATATTTAAATTACCTCTTGCAAAACAATTAGGATTTCCTCCAGAATCTTAAAGTAGCGCAAAATTTACTAGTATTTTAAATGAATCTCCGCACAAGCAAGACGTGCGGTATCAGTAGTGGAAATTGAAGAGCTGTAATTGTTCTTGCTCAAACTCTATGTTTGCAGCGTTACCAAATTTCTTTTGTTATTTGAATTACTATTACAACGCTAAATATTACCAAATATAGCTTTTCTTATGCTTTTAGGCGTTACACAAAATGATAGTGTATCTTATATGCACTATGCTGTCTGCTTTTTCGAGTGTTTCCATAGCCTAATTGTACTACTCTTTAAGCGGTTCCCTCACAGCTTGCTTGGGGCAATAGTTTGACAATTACATATTTAAAGACCAAAATACTTACATCTTCAATTGAAATTTGACGTGATATTTTATACAATCACAAAATGATGAATACAACAGACACTATTATTAATCTTGCGCTTGAAGAAGACGGCGTTTTTAAAGATATTACAACGAGAGAGTTTGTGCCAAAGGATAAAAAAGCTAAAGCAGTTTTAATTGCAAACAAGTTGGGAGTTCTTTGCGGAACTGATATTTTTATAAAAGTATTTAAAATTATAGACAAAAGATGCAAAGTATCTTTGAAGATGAAAGATTGTGCAAAACTTAAACAAGGCGATATAATTTTGGAAATCAAAGGACCTGCGCAGGCAATTTTATCCGGGGAGAGGACGGCTCTTAATTTTCTGCAATATATGTCTGGGATTGCAACTATAACAAATCAATTTGTAACATCCATAGATAACGGCAAAACAAACGAGGTTTATGAGCAATTTAGAAGGGTATCCGTATAAGATAAGGAAACAGTAGACAGAAACGGGCAGTAGAATTTAAATGAATTTGAAATATTTAAGGAAGGCAAAGTAAAGCAGTTA
>BNVZ01000152.1 GCA_025998475.1 Endomicrobiia bacterium
AATTACAGGCGTTGCAATTGGCAAGTTGAAAATAAGGGCATAGCGGTTAAAGTTTAAGTTTTAATTTATCCTTGCTAGTCAAATCACAGTAACAAATGAAAAGGTAGGCTTTTGTTAAAGAGGATGGAATGGCAAAAGGATATTCACTGGATGTGAGGAAAAAAGCACTGGAATACATGGAGAAAGGAAATTGGAGAAAGAAACAATCGGGGATATGGAATATCAAGATGGATGATGGCAAGATGAAAGAGACGAAAAGGGAAAGGAGATTAGAGGAAACAAGAAGATTTGTTAAAAGGTTCAAAATAGTCTAAAGAATAGATAAGTAATAGCAAAAGACGCTTTGGACTGCGATTTAATTTGGGTTGCAGGTATTTGTGTTATTCATTTGTAATTCTAGAATTTAATGCTCAAGTTGTGTGAGGGGTCTGTTCTTTTAAAGGGATCAAGAGTTTATAATGTAGATCTTGTGCGCAATATTTGTTACAATGAGGAGAGAAAAACAATAAGCGATGGTAAATCGAGTTGAAATTATCGTGGTTCGTGGTTTGTATAAGACGTATATAACTATTTAGAAGGATAATTTATACAGGAGGTTAATGTAAAATTGTTTTGCTGTAAATAACGCAAATTTGAGAATGGAAATGAAAAAAATTATAATTGCTTCTTCAATTTTATCTGCAAATTTTGCGGCATTGACACAAGATGTAAATGTGATGGAAAGAGCCGGTGCGGAGTGGGTCCATATTGACGTAATGGACGGACACTTTGTTCCTAATATCACGATAGGATCTGTGGTTGTAAAGTCATTAAGGAAGACAACAAATTTGTTTTTTGACGTACATCTTATGATAACAAATCCTGAGAAATACTGGCAGGATTTTAAAAAATCCGGTGCGAATTTAATAACTTTTCACAGTGAAGTCGAATGCGATAAGAATAGACTTGTAGAAGATATAAAATCATCTGGTATTAAGGCTGGTATATCTATAAAACCCAAAACTCCCGTTTCTGAAATAGAAGAATTGCTGCCTTGTCTTGATTTGGTTTTGGTTATGACCGTCGAACCGGGTTTTGCTGGACAGCCTTTTATGAAAGACATGGTACCGAAGATAAAAAATTTAAGAAAACTTATTGATGAAAATAAATACAACTGTGTTATAGAAATTGATGGAGGGATAAATTCGCAAACATCTCCGATTTGTATTAAAGCGGGGGCAGACGTTTTGGTGAGCGGTAGTTATATTTTATCAGCAGCTAATCCCTCTGAAGCAATAAAATCACTTTTAATATGAAAAAACTAAATATTTTATTGGTTGCACTATTTATGTTGTTTGTTACTCCGTATTCTTATGCGGCAAAAAAAGAAGTTGCTCCGTCGCATGTTGTTAATGCAACTGTTAACGGAAAATCTTTTCGTGGAGTAAGCGCATATAGAGTATCAGCTCAAACAAAATATTTTTCTGTTAGAGAAGTTGCTGAATTGTACAATGCAACTCTTGAGTGGAAACCCGTAAGTTTACAGGTAACAATGAATTTCGGTAATAGGAAGATAGATATCAAAGCAAACAGTACCGAAGTTGTTTTCGGGAGAAAGTCAAAAAAAATGTCTCTTCCATCAAGATTAATAAAAAATGACATTTACATATCTCCAGAAGTTATTACTTCAATGGAATTTTCAGATATTACAGGGACTGATACCGTATGGAATCCATCGTCTTTATTGTTAAATGTAACACGCAAAGCAGATACTTCAGCCGTAAAGCGTCCAAATATTAATGATGCTATGCAAAATGACAACCAGAGAGCTATGGATTTGACTCCTCCTGAAAAATACGGACAAGCGCATATAAGCGAAGTTGTATCTGTAATTGAAAATAGCGAAGATAATAAGGATCTTGAAAAAGTGCCGGTTGCAAAATTTGAAAGCGACAATATCATTGATGATAGCTGTGCAATAGTTGATGATGCGGTGACAATTGCCTCAAAAAACAAGAAAAAGCACCATAAACACAAAAAAATTGTAGTTCTTGATGCCGGACACGGCGGAAAAGATCCTGGTACTATTGGTCATAACGGAACAAAAGAAAAAGACATGAACCTTGAAATAATGCGGGAACTTAAATTAATTATTGACAAAGATGATGATTACGAAATCGTTTTAACAAGAAAAGATGATACATTTATTTCTCTTGTTGAAAGACCAAATATAGCAAATGAACATAATGCAGATTTATTTATATCTGTGCATTGTAATGGGGATTATAACAAAAATGCTAACGGATTTGAGATTTTTTTCTTATCTGAAAATGCTACAGATTCACAAGCAGCTGCAACTGCAAGTCTAGAAAACTCTGTTTTGGAGTTAGAGGGGAAACCTAGCAAAAGACGCTCTTCACTTCAAAATATATTGTGGTCTATGATTGCGACTGAATATATGAACGAGTCTGCAGAGTTGAGTGGTTTTATAGCTGCCGAAACTCCAAGCAGATTAGGGATACGTAATAGGGGTGTAAAACAAGCAAATTTCTATGTATTAAGAGGAACTCAGATGCCTGCTGTACTTGTAGAATGCGCTTTTTTAACCAACTATAACGAGGAAGCAAAACTCCGTTCAAAA
>BNVZ01000153.1 GCA_025998475.1 Endomicrobiia bacterium
AGGACATTTTGGCGGGTAAAGTAGCTAGGAGTCCATAAGAATAATCATTGAAGCATTACTCAAGCAACTAGAAGGTATAGAGCAAGAAATCAAAGAGCGTATGGACAAAGACGAACAGTTTAGTAGGATTTAGGCAAAATACATACAAACACACTAACCCCCAAAAAGAGATCAAAGAAACACTAAAAAGCTGACAAAAGAAGATAAGGAGTTCAATCAAAGAAGCACTCGCTGACAAACGAAGATAAGGAGTTAAATCAAAGAAGCACTCGCTGACAAACGAAGATAAGGAGTTAAATCAAAGAAGCACTCGCTGACAAACGAAGATAAGGAGTTAAATCAAAGAAGCACTCGCTGACAAACGAAGATAAGGAGTTAAATAGGGAGAATTTCATCAGATGATGAGAATTTAGTGAAAAATTCATAGTATACATACGGGCTTTTAGCCCTATTAAGTGTCAATATCCAACACCCTTATACACCTTGATTATACTTGTTTCTTAAGGAACAATTTGTTAAAAGGTTCAAAATAGTCTCAAAAGATAGATATAGTAATTACAAAAGACCTTAATTTAACTTGGGTTGTGAGTATTTGTAATTCTAAAATTTAATACTTAAGTTATGCAAGAGATCTATTTAAATTTACGAGACCTACCCTATTATACCTGCTCTAACACCTTTTTAAATGCTCTTAAACTCATATATTTCTTCCAACTCATCACCTTTTCCAATCTTCACCTGCTAGAAAAAACTCTCTCTTCTTTGCTCTCCGTTCTTCCTCTGTTTGCACTTCCCCTCCTGCTTTTTGTTTTCTTTCTGCTTCTATTCTTAATCTTTCTTCTTCTACTTTCCGTTCTTCTTCTTCTTGTTTTCTTTTTGCTTCTGCTCTTTCTTTTTCTTCTTCAAAGCGGAAGCGGTTGCTGCAATCTTTGAAGATGGCGCTAAAACGACCAAAGCGGGCACTGATTTCGCTAAAGTGGGCACTGATTTCGCTAAAGCGATCACTGATTTCGCTAAAGCGGTCACTGATTTCGCCAAAGCGTGGAGCACTGATTTCGCTAAAGCAGGCGCTGATTCCGCCAAAGTGGTTGCTGATTTCGTTAAAGCGGTTGCTGAAATAGCCAAAGCGGTTGTCCCTGATTGCGCCAAATCTGTTGCTGATTTTGGCAAAGCATTCGCTGATTTCACCAAAGAGGGCACCACGGAAGCTTTTTTCTTCGCCTACTACGCCAGAGAAAAAGAGATTGGCGGCGTTGTTGATGGCATCATTGGCGGCGTTGATGGCGTCGGCACGGTCGGAGAGAGTTCCGAATGCACCTGTTTTTCTGCAATGGGGACAGGAGTTATGAATGCTAAGCCACCCTGTTATACACTTGGTATGAAATGGTTTTTTGCAATCTTCGCATACTGTCTGTGTATGATTTTTGATGTTAATAAGACTATCCAAGCAGACGCTACATTTCTCCATTTCTTCTTCTGCTGCTTTTTCTTTGTTTTCTTGTGCTTTAGCTGCTTGTTCTGCTGCTAGTCGATCTGCTCTTTCGTTTTCTTCTTTTGCTTTTTGTTCTGCTTCTTGTTTTGCTTTTTCTTCTTCCGCTTCTTTTCTTAATCTTTCTGCTTCTGCTTCTGCTCTTTCTCTTTCTTCTTTTTCTTGTATTGCTTTTTCTTCTTCCGCTTCTTTTCTTAATCTTTCTGCTTCTGCTTCTGCACTTTCTTTTTCTTCTTTTGCTTTTTGTTCTTCTAGTCTTATTCTTTCTTCTTCTTTTGCTTTTTGTTCTGCTTCTTGTTTTGCTTTTGCTTTTTCTTCTTCTGCTGCTATTCTTAATCTTTCCTTTTCTTCTTTTGCTTTTTGTTTTTCTAGTCTTATTCTTTCTTCTTCTTTTGCTTTTTGTTCTGCTTCTTGTTTTGCTTTTGCTTTTTCTTCCTCTGCTGCTATTCTTAATCTTTCTTTTTCTTCTTTTGCTTTTTGTTCTGCTTCTTGTCTTGCTTTTGCTTCTTTTATTTCTTCTACTTTCTCTGGGGTAGCAGTCCTTCTATTTACAAGGCTAGCGTTCTTTTTATCGCATGAACTTAACATCAAACCAAGTGAAATAAATGAAATCAATAATTTTGTTTTTATCATGATGTTCCTGTGTGTTTTAGTTTTTGAAGATGAAATTAATAATTTTGTTTTTGCCATGACGTTCTCCCTGTTTTAGTTTTTCTTCAAGCTCAACAACCAGCACTAGGGAATATTTACAACTTTTCACGGCTTGTGTCAAGTGTTGGCGTCATAGTAGAACGATACGAAAAAAAATGAATCTCCGCATAGCTTGCTTGTGCGGTATAGTTTAACATTAGACCTCTTGTGCAACTTTGAGTATTAAATTTTAGAATTACAAATACCTAAAATTCAAGTTAAATCACAGTCCAAAGCGTCTTTTGCGGTTTCTGTATCTATTCTGTACTATCGACACTTATGGATACATACTACATCTTTAAACCTTTTAACAAATACTTTAATGTTTTCTACTATAATCATCTGATAAATCTTTCTATTTAACTCCTTATCTTCTTTTGTCAGCTTTTTAGTGTTTGTTTGATCTCTTTTTTTAGAACTAGTGTGTT
>BNVZ01000154.1 GCA_025998475.1 Endomicrobiia bacterium
CCGTCTACAGCAATTTTCTTTGCGACAGATGGAATTTCAAAAGCTCCTGGAACCCAATAGACAGAAATATCATCGTCAGCAACCAAATGCCTCTTGAGCATATCTTCTGCGCCACTTACAAGTCTACTGGTTATAAACTCATTAAATCTCGATGCCACTATTGCAAATTTTTTTCCTTCGGCATTTAATTGCCCACTGATAATTTTCATTTTTTCTCCATTTTACTATTATTTTGAGTTTGCTAAAAACTCGAACAATTTTTGTAGATTTTAGTATTTACCGCACCAATCCTTGTTTTAAGCATGTTGTCGAAAAACAACGTTGTTTGCCAAAACAAGCTCAAGAATTGGCAGTGGCTTTGCCATATGAGTTTTTAGACAGACCCTACTGTAATACAAATAGGCGCAATGACAAAATTTATACTATTTTTAACATATGACCCATCTTATCTTTTTTAGTTTTTAAATATTTTTCGTTTGATTTAGTAGGACAAACTTCAATTGGAATTCTTTTTGATATCTTTAAACCATATCCTTTAAGACCAATTATTTTCTTTGGATTATTAGTCATTAAATTTATACTTTTTATACCGAGATAAAAAAGTATTTGCGCCCCTATTGCATAATCTCTTAAGTCCGAAGTAAAACCAAGAGCAATATTAGCCTCAACAGTGTCCATGCCTTTCTCTTGTAAATGGTAAGCTTTCAACTTATTTACAAGGCCTATTCCTCTGCCTTCCTGATGCATATACAAAACTACACCCTGACCTTCTTTTTCAATAGTTTTCAAGGCTGTTTCGAGCTGATCTCCGCAATCACACCTTAAAGAATGAAAAATATCTCCTGTTTCACATGAAGAATGTACTCTTATCAAAACGTTTTTTTTGTCTTTTACATTACCCTTTACAATCGCAAGATGAGAATCTTTGGTTATAATATCTTCAAATAAAATAAGTTTAAATTCTCCAAACTTTGTAGGAAAATTAACACTTACAACTTCTTTTACAAGTTTTTCCGTGCGGCGTCTATAATTTATAAGTTCTTCTATTGTTACTATTTGCAATTTATATCTCTTTGCAAACTTTATCAAATCGTGAGTCCTTGCCATTGTACCGTTATCATTCATTATTTCGCATATAACTCCAGCAGGATAAAGCCCGGCAAGCTCAGCCAAATCAACAGCTGCTTCTGTATGCCCATTTCTAACCAAAACGCCGCCATCTTTACATCTCAACGGAAATATATGTCCTGGTTTTGCAAAATCCTCTGATTTTGCAGTTTCATCAATAAGCTTTCTTACAGTAATACATCTGTCATAAGCCGATATACCGGTTGTAGTGCCTATTTTATAATCAGTAGATACAGTAAAAGAACAACATTTTTTTTCGGTAGATTTCTCAACCATATCTTCTATTCCAAGTTTTTCAAGTCTTTTCTGCTTCATAGGGACACAAACAAGACCCCTGCCGCACTTTGTCATAAAATTTATAACTTCAGGGGAAACTTTCTCGGCAGCGCAGACCAAATCACCTTCATTTTCTCTGCCAGGATCATCGATAACAACAACCATCTTCCCTGCTTTAATGTCTTTAATTGCATTTTCTACCGATGCAAAAACATTGTTTTTTTTCATATTAAATAAAACCGTTTCCTTTCAACGTTTCAAGTAAAATACCACTTGTTTTGTTTGTTATAAACTTCTCTATGTATTTAGCAAGAATGTCTGCCTCAATATTTACTTCATCACCGACTTTTTTAAACTGCATAATTGTATTATTAAAAGTTTCAGGTATAATAAAAACTTCAAAACCGGAATTTAGTAGAGACGCAATTGTTAAACTTATTCCGTCAACTGCAATGGAACCTTTTTCAACGCAATAAGCAGATATATTTTTTCCGCAGGAAAACACAACTCGATAGAATTCTTTTAGCTTTTCTATTTTCTCTATTTTAGCAATGCCGTCGACATGTCCGTTGACTATGTGTCCTCCAAAACGTGAAGAAAGTTTAAGGGCTCTTTCTAAATTAACTTTTGAATTTTGTTTTAACCTTGAAAGCGTTGTAATTCTATCGGTACTAGGGCTGTAATCGGCAATAAAAGTACTTTTATTTAAATTAACAGCAGTCAAGCATACTCCGTTAACAGAAATACTATCGCCTTTTGCAATATTGTCAAGCTTTGTATCCAATTCAATCTGCGAAGATGAAATATTCTTAACTGTACCTATGTCTTCAATCAAACCTGTAAACACTTTCGATTCCTTTTCTTGCTATTGTGTCTGTTTTCTGGTGATCCATTATCTTACGGTTGTTAATCTCACCATATCTTTTGTATTATACCGATCCCGCAGGAATTTTCATGCTTCATTTTACTATGGTTTGTCTGCGCAAATAATACTATTTGTAATCATAGCAGACAAAATAAATTCCATAAACAACCTAGACAAAGTTTACAGGAACGCTTGGGATTATATCTTTTTCAAGGACTTTTTTCTACTTTTTGTATTGGTTAGACACATATGCGACATTTTATTATTTACTTGCTGATCCGCAAAGGGGTTTTTAGATTTAACGCCAAATGTGGCCCTTGTTGTAATACTTGGTCTAT
>BNVZ01000155.1 GCA_025998475.1 Endomicrobiia bacterium
TTAAATTTCAGGACTAAAATTGTTCCATGTCCTACTGTAAGAGAAAGGAGTGGTCTTGCTCTGTCAAGCAGAAACACCTACTTGAGTGATGATGAAAAAAACGTAAGCTTAAATATTTCTAAAGCTTTAAAAGAAGCGCGGCAGGATTTTAAAACTAAAAACTTGAACTTTATCAAGAAAAATATTTTAAACAAATTAAAAAAAATCCCTAATAGCAAAATAGATTATGCCGAAGTTGTAAGTTTTGATGATTTGTCTATTGCAGATAAGAACATAAAAAAAGTTGTTTTTGCAGTAGCCATATGGATAGGCAAAACAAGACTTATAGATAATGTTGTAATGACGAAGCGGGGTGAAAAATAATGATAAAATCAGATTACTTAATTATAGGCAGCGGTATAGCGGGGCTTAGTTTTGCTTTAAAAGCGTCAAAAAACAGTAGCGTTTTTTTAGTTACAAAGGGAGCACTGTTTGATTCTTCTACTGGCAAAGCTCAAGGGGGCATATGTTGCGTTACCGATAAATTAGACTCGTTTGAAGAACACATAAACGATACTTTAATTTCAGGAGTTGGTCTCTGTAATAGTAAGATGGTAGAGAGAATGGTTGTTGAAGCTCCTGAAAGAATACAAGAGCTTATAGCTCTTGGTGCTAAATTTACCAAGAAAAACAACTCTGACACAGAGTTTGATTTGGGTTTAGAAGGCGGGCACAGCAAAAGAAGAATTCTTCACACCAAGGATACCACAGGCAATGAGATTGAAAATATTTTAATAAAAAATATAAAAAAACATAAAAATATAGTAATTTACGAAGAGCATGCCGCCGTAGATTTAATTTTAGATGATAATGGTGTTTGTCATGGAGCGTATGTTTTAAATAATAAAAATAATGACGTAGTAGTTTTTGAATCGAAGATAACTGTTTTGGCTACAGGCGGAGCAGGGAAAACGTATTTATATACCACAAATCCTGATGTTAGTACCGGAGACGGAATAGCAATGGCTTACAGAGCTGGAGCAGATATCGCTAATATGGAGTTTGTGCAGTTTCATCCCACTTGCCTTTACAGCAGCGCTGCTAAATCTTTTCTGATATCAGAAGCGGTGCGTGGAGAAGGCGCTGTTTTAAAACTCAAAGACGGCGAGCGGTTTATGGAAAAATATAGCGCTCAAAAAGAGCTTGCTCCTCGTGACATTGTAGCCAGAGCGATAGACAACGAATTAAAAACAAGTGGCGAAGATTTTGTTTACTTAGATATAAGGGAAAAAGGTAGAGATTTTATAGTATCAAAGTTTCCAAATATTTATGAGAATTGTCTTAAATACGGAATCAATATCACAAAAGATATGATTCCGGTGACTCCCGCAGCGCATTTTTTCTGCGGAGGAATTGCAATAGATGAAAACGGCAGAACGAGTGTAAAAAATGTTTATGCTATCGGTGAAGTGTCATGTTCTGGAGTGCACGGCGCTAACAGACTTGCTTCAAACTCACTTCTTGAGGGCGTTGTATATGCTAACAGAGCGTATAAAGATTCATTGCAGTTTTTGAATAAGGAGGCTGTTCCTGTTAAAATCAAACCTATAAAAAATACTAAGTCACTAAACGAAACGTCTGATGTTTTTATGCAAAAATGGCAAGAAATAAGACGATTGGCTTGGAATTCTCTAGGTATTTCACGCTCTAATGCTAAACTTTTGGAGTCCAAAGAAAAAATATCCAATTTAAAACATGTGATAGATGATAGTTTTATGAATACTTCTTTTAGTGTTGATGGAATTGAACTTAGAAATATAGCATGTATATCAGAAATGATTGTGGATTCTGCAATGCTTAGAAAAGAAAGCAGAGGGCTGCATTTCAACGCCGATTACCCCTTCATGTTACCCAAAGCCAAGGATACAGTTATAAATATAAGGACAAAGGCACAAAGCTAAGATTGAAATTAACGACAGAAATTCTTGTCTGCTTTAAGAAGTGTAAAGATAGATTTTTCAAGTCTTTGGCTTTCAGAACATCCTTTAAATGCATGTTACAGATTTGCAAGTTTAAAAGTTTAAGTTAAAAAAGGACAAGAAACCATGAAAAAAGCAAAAACTAGAAGAAGCAGACTGTGCATAAAAAATGTATTAGCAATAATAGTAATGTTTGCTTGCACTAGCATTTGTTTTGGGACGATAAAAAAATCTGACGATTCTAATAATGCTACTCATAGAGAGGATGTCGTTGGTAATTCTAAAACACTTAACGCTTCTAATGCTACTGATGGAGAGGATGTCGCTGGTAATTCAGATCGACCGGATGGAACCGCGAATGATGCTAACATATTTCCCCTAGACCCAAACGGATGTACTTTAACTATCAATCAAGGAGCAATAGTTAAAGAGGCAAGCGGTGCTCGTATTGATGGTAATAGTACTGTTAGATCAATGACAAACAACAAAATTATCGTAAACGGAGGCAATTTTAGTGGTCAGGACATTAATGGTGCCTGTTCTCTCTCAAGAAGAAATGCTGTTGACGTTAATGGTAATACAGTTAAAATTAATGCAGGAGAGGGAATAAAGAGAGTTTTTGGCGGATATACAATAGATGGA
>BNVZ01000156.1 GCA_025998475.1 Endomicrobiia bacterium
TTCGAGCGTTTCCATAGCCTAATTGTACTACTTTAAGCGGTTTGCTCATGGCTTGCTTGGGGCAATAGTTTAACAATCAAAATATCATACATATTTGTTAAAGAAAAGAATCAAAATATCCATATTTGGCAAAGAAAAGGGAAGAGCTTTAAGGATAAGGAATGTTTTGAATTATCCTTACCCCTCTCGTCTGTTTTTCATCTTTATATCTATTACACTTACACTGACTTCTCTAACGCTTGGCGCTTATCTATCCACACTTCATTTACTATGCTTGGCAACATGTGTATTTAAAATGGGATTATGCGCATGCTGGAGTATTTTAATCGTTTATGGTATTGTATCAATGCTTTCCATGTGTTGTTTGGGATAAAAAACATATAGATGGGAACACGTGCGTATAATTGAAATGAACATTATTGATGGATAATTTGTACTCAAAATGCTGAGGTGGTGGAACGGCAGACACGCAGGTCTCAGAAGCCTGTCCCCGAAAGGGCGGTAGGGGTTCAAATCCCCTCCTCAGCAAAATATAAAAAACAGCTATTTGTTAATATTTTGAGTCTGTCTAAAAATTCTTAGAAGTTCCTGTCAATCTTTGAACTTATTTTGGTAACTGGCGTTGTTTTTACGACAAAATACCTAAAACAAGGATTGATACGGTAAATACAAAAATCTATCGAAACCATGGGTTTTTAGACAGACCTAGTTTAGCATTTGTGGAATTTTTGCAGCTTACGGAGTTTTAAATGGTGAAGCTTAAAAAAAATAAATCCATAAACAATTTAAGTGCGTCTCTTGAGAATTATCTTGAAACTATTGCAATGTTAAAAAGAGAGAAGAAATATGCAAGAGTAGGTGATATTGCATCTTCTTTAAACGTTAAAAGTTCAAGCGTTAACGTTGCAATTAACTTTTTAGGAGAAAATGGTCTTGTGATACACCAAAAATATGGATATGTTGATTTAACTGATCAAGGTGAAAAGATAGCTTTTGAAGTTCAAGAGAAACATAACATATTGTACGAGTTCTTAAATAACCTGCTTTTTATAGATTCGAAAGTTGCTAATAAAGAAGCTTGCGAAATAGAACATTTAGTTGCTACTGAAACTGTTTATAAACTAGAAAGATTGCATTCTCTTCTGAAAAAATACTTCTTTACAAAAGACGAAGATATAACGAATTTAAAAGAATATCTAGATAACTGGAAGGAATAAGAATTTAAGATTGTGGTCACAATTTTGCGGTTATGTTGCGATATCAAGTTAGTTTAAGCTAAAATAATTATATGTAACTAAAAGGAGCTAAAATGGGATTCTTTAGAAGAATGGCAAAACACACATATGGGCGTTGGCATAAGCGTTGGGTTAAAGCTCATTTTCAAAAGTTTAAATCGTTCGATAATTGTCTTAAATATAATGGTATGACTAAATTAAGCAATGCTGTTCCGGGTAGCTATAAATTTGTTGTGGCTCACTGTGGTGAAAAGTTGAGGCATAGACTTCTTGAAATGGGTTTTCTGCCGGGTGAGGAGTTGATAGTTATAGAAAATACTGGGCATGGAGGAAGCATAGTGGTTAAAATCAAAGATGCAAGAATTGCTTTGGGCAATAAAATTGCAGATAACATACTACTGCTGAGAAGGAAATAGTATGCAAAAAAATATTAAGATTAAAGTTGCTCTCGCGGGCAACCCAAACAGTGGTAAATCTACAATTTTTAATAGTTTAACTGGCTCTAATCAGCATGTTGGCAATTATCCGGGTATCACAGTAGAAAAAAAAGAAGGTTCAAAAAGCTATAAAGGGTATGATATAAATTTTGTTGATTTGCCGGGAATGTATAGCCTTTCCGCATTTTCTGATGACGAAATTGTTGCAAGAGATTTTTTGATTAAAGAAAAGCCAGATATTGTAATTAATACTATTGATACCACCAACCTTGAACGAAATCTATATTTGTTTACTCAGCTTACTGAGCTTAGTGTGCCTATTATAATGGTTTTAAATATGGTGGATATTCTACGGTCTCAAGGTAAAATTATAGATAAAAAAGCAATGTCAGATCTTTTGGGAGTTCCTGTCATTACTACAGTTGCAAATAGAAAAATAGGAATTGATGATATTCTAGATTCCATAGTATCTCTTTTTGAAAATAAAAAATTAAAAAATCAGATAAGAGCTAAAGTAGATTTCGGAGATGTTATAAAAGAACAAACAGATAAGCTTGAAGATCTTATTTCAAAAAATCCGACATTATCAATCTTCCCTGGAAGATGGCTTGCAGTAGAGTTTTTAGATAATGGTCCTTCAATATTAGAATTAATTTCCGAAACAAATAATGAGTCTGAAATTTTGACTCAACTTAAAAAAAGCAAAGAGCACATTAAAGAACATTTCGGAGAAACAGCGGACAAGGAAATAGTCGATCGACGTTATGGTTTTGCAAAATCTGTCGTAAAAACCGTTGTTAAAAAGACAGGGCAAGATAAGGTTGACATGACGGGTATAATAGATAGTTTTGTTCTCAACAAATACTTAGGAATTCCTATTTTT
>BNVZ01000157.1 GCA_025998475.1 Endomicrobiia bacterium
ATCCACAACTTTTGCTGACATTGTAGCTGTCTCTTGTGACAATATGTTTAGGTATTGCCCTAAAGTATTCAAAACATCATCTTTACAATATTCTCTGTACTCAATTTTCTCTTTGCTCACCTACTTGTCCTATCTTTTCTTACTCCTTGCTATCCTTTGTTTTATCAAATGCTTTCTTTACTCCCATTAATACTAAACCCATTCCACCCGACTCACATGCTTTCTTTTTCTGTTTCATAGTACTTCTATTGTACTTTTATATATTAGTTATGCAAGAGGTCTATTGAATACCTTCTTTGTCATTAGCTAGTGTAAAATACTGATTGTTTTTTGTTTCATAAACATCTAATTTGTTTTTTGATACGTCAATGCCAATAAATTTAAGTGTATAAGGGCATATGCAATCCTTTGTAATTTGAGTAATTAGCTTCTTGCTTTCAATTGTTTGCATGCTGCAAACTAAAGTTTGCAGCATTTGCAACCTCATCAAGCTTTTTACCTTGTGGTGTTGGATATTTTGATACATGCGGGCTTTTAGCCCTATTTAGTGTCAATATCCAACACCCTTATACACCTCGATTATACTTGTTTCTTAAGGAACAATTTAGAACGTAAAATCCGTGACATGGAGCTTTTAATCAAATATTTCAATGACGAACCACTTGACGATGAAGCACTTGACGAACTACTTTTTTAAATTATGTAACACTACAGCAAGTATTATGTAAAGCAACCTTTTTGGTTATGCGGAGTTTTACAACGCTGAAAGTAATGAATATCAAACTAACAACTAAAAAAGGTACGGAGTAGAAGAAAGTAACGGTCAGTCATTATGTAGAGTTTTAAAATGTGGTTTATGTAAAAGATTTACTAAAAGATGTTATAGAAATTGACGGGCATTAAAAGTCTATCGTTGTTTTAATCCGTTGTCTTTGTTTAGCAAAACTCCATTGTGAGATCCTATAAAGACTTGCACAAAGATTTGGCAGATAAAGTCTTAATGTGTACAATCCGTTGTCTTTGTTTGCCAAAACTCCAATTGCGAAATCCCACAAAGATTTGACAAGTAAGGTTTAATAATAGACCTCTTGCATAACTAAGTATTAAATTCAAGAATACAAATACCTGCAACCCAAGTTAAATCGCAGTCCAAAGCGTCTTCTGTAATTACTTATCTATTCTTTAGACTATTTTGAACCTTTTAACAAATACTTTTGATATTTTCCACTATAATCCTTTTTTGATGAAATCTCCCTATTTAACTCTTTATCTTCTTTTGTCAGTGGGTGTTTCTTTGATCTCTTTTTTTAGAACTAGTGTGTTTGTATGTATTTTGCCTAAGGTCTCCTAAACTGTATCTGCCATGTATCTTATTGTCTTTCTTTGCATAAATACATGCCTACTAAAATAAACTAAAATCGTGCTCCTTGCCCTATTATCGCTGTGCATATTACTTGCTTGCCTTTAATTTAACTACTACCAACGGTTATTGTATGTCTATTATTCTTTTCGCTTTCGCCACTTTCGCTGTTTTTGAAGTCTTTGTATCAATCTCTAGCATAATCACTGCTACTTCTACTTCTAGCGCTTTGTTTATCAATACCTATTCCCATCTAGCATATTCCCCACTATTATTAATACTTCTTCTACGTGCTTTTAGTCCTATATGCACAACTTTTGCTGACATTGTAACTGTCTCAGGTCTAATAATACGTCCTATATTGCCCTAAAGTACTAAAACATCATCTTTACCATCTTTGCTATACTCAATTTTCTCTTTGCTCCTCCTACTCCCCCCTTTTTCTTTTCTTACTCCTTGCTATCCTTTGTTTTGTCAAACGTCCCTTTCTTTACTCCCATTAATACTAAACCCATTCCACCCGACCCACATGCTTTCTTTTTCTGTTTCATAGTACTTCTATTGTACTTTTATATGTTAGTTATGCAAGAGGTCTACTATCATTTTGTGTAACGCCTAAAAGCATAAGAAAAGCTATATTTGGTGATATTTAGCGTTATAATAGCCTAAATAACAAAAGAAATTTAGTAACGCTGCAAACATAGAGTTTTGAGCAAGAACAATTACAGCTCTTCAATTTCCACTGCTGATACCGCGGCGTCTTGCTGTGTGGAGGTTTATTTGGTTTTTTATGTTTAAGTTCATGCGATAAAAAGAACGCTTTCGAAGAACAAGAAAGAAAAGAAGGTGAAGAACAAGAGCAATAATATCCGTTGCCGCATATATCAGATCGTATATTAGTTTGTATCAAGGATGGTAAATATTATTATGTGCATAGCAAAAGAAAAAATAACAAGATGGCATACCGTTTTTTCTATTGCTGTACAAGTGTAGCCTATTTGGCGGTAAAAGTGTCTGTTGAAACTTGCGAACATGCAGTTATTGTTGTACCATATACGCAGTAAATATCTGGAGGCGTAAGTATGAAAAAAATAAGATTGTCAATCTCACTTGTTTTACTTGGTTTTTTATGTTTAAGTTCCTGCGATAATAATAACGCTTTTCTTGTAAACAGAAGGACTGC
>BNVZ01000158.1 GCA_025998475.1 Endomicrobiia bacterium
GGCGGTGGTGCGACCGGTTTAGATGTCGACTGTAAAGCATTAAAATCTGAAACTTCTCCATTACCCGCTAATAGGTACGCTGAAAAACAAAATAGCAACCCAAAACTTAAAATTAATTTTTTCATAACCGGGGCCCCCTTTTGCCATGATTTCGGTTACAGCACTAAAAATTCTCCGATGTTTACCTGTGATAATTCCTGATTTTCTATGTTTAGATACATTTTTACAATTTTTTTGATAAATAACATGGATTTTTTTATGCTTTCAGTGCCAAAATCAGAACTATGCCTTAAAAACCCGGGTGTCTCTAAAAACTCATAATCTTTGTAAGCTCTTGTATTTATCACGCTGAACTTGTTACAGACATTTCATCGTAAAAAATAACATTAAGTACTAAAAAACAAAGGTACAACGCAACGGCAACTTATTTTTTAGTTTTTAGAAAGACGCAATCGCTCAATCAAACTCCCTTCCACAGTCAAATCGCTTGAAGCTGCACCGTAAAGAATAAGAAGATACATGAAGGAAGTATACTTGCCCCTTAAGCCATAAGATGGTGCAATTTCAAGTGACTTGATGACTATATAAACAAAAAACCCCTCGAGAGAGAAGTTTTAGATTTCAAATAACAGGCTCTTCGTCTCGATAAGAAAAGAACTATTGTTCTTTTTTAATATCCGTCACAGCCAAACTGACCTTATTGCCGACAAATCATCAACATAAAGTTAATTGACTATAGACATCTTACTGTCTTTAACAACTATAGAGTTAATAACAACTTTTCAAAAAATGAGATATAATCCGGCAGCGACCTACTCTTCCGGGACCCTGCGGTCCAAGTACCATCGGCCCTGATGGGCTTAACTTCCGAGTTCGAAATGGGATCGGGTGTGACACCATCGGAATAACCACCGGAAATAATCTCAATTCTAAAGAACAGCATTGAAAACTTAAGTAGTGTAGGCAAATCTGCGTTTTTACAACATGTACCATAAGATTAGAAAATGCGACCAAGCCAAACGGGCAATTAGTATTGGTTAGCTACACACATTGCTGCGCTTCCACTCCCAACCTATCAAACTTGTAGTCTACAAGCGCCCTTCAGGGAAACCTTATCTTGAGGTGAGTTTCACACTTATATGCTTTCAGTGTTTATCTCGTCCATACTTGGCTACTCGGCAATGCTCCTGGCGAAACAACCGAAACACCAGAGGTATGTTCATTCCGGTCCTCTCGTACTAGGAACGAGTCCTCTCAAGTTTCCTGCGCCCACGGTAGATAGAGACCGTACTGTCTCACGACGTACTGAACCCAGCTCACGTACCCCTTTAATTGGCGAACAGCCAAACCCTTGGGACCTACTCCAGCCCCAGGATGGGATGAGCCGACATCGAGGTGCCAAACTTTCTCGTCGATATGGACTCTTGGAGAAAATAAGCCTGTTATCCCCGGGGTAGCTTTTATCCGTTGAGCGACGGCAATTCCACACTGAACCGCCGGATCACTAGTTCCTGCTTTCGCATCTGCTCGACGTGTATGTCTCGCAGTTAAGCACCCTTCTGCACTTGCACTCTATAGACCATTTCTATTGGTCCTGAGGGTACCTTTGAACGCCTCCGTTACTATTTAGGAGGCAACCGCCCCAGTTAAACTGCCCACCTAACCATGTCCTCCCTGTTGATTTAAACATAGGAGTTAGAACCACAGAACTAAAAGGGTGGTATTTCACATTTCCCCTCCACACAATCCAAAAACCATGCTTCAAAGGGTCCCACCTATGCTACGCATTTACTTCCATAATTCAAGGCTAAGATACAGTAAAGCTCCACGGGGTCTTTTCGTCTAGCCGCAGGCAACCCGCGTCTTCACGGGTACCACAATTTCGCCGAGTCTTTCGTTGAGACAGTGCCCTCTTTGTTACGCCATTCGTGCAGGTCGGAACTTACCCGACAAGGAATTTCGCTACCTTAGGACCGTTATAGTTACGGCCGCCGTTTACTGGGGCTTAAGTTCAGAGCTTCGCTTGCGCTAACCCCTCCCCTTGACCTTCCAGCACCGGGCAGGCGTCAGACCCTATACATCATCTTGTGATTTCAGCAGAGTCCTGTGTTTTTGTTAAACAGTCACGAGGGCCATTTCACTGCGACCTATGTTGCCATAGGCACCCCTTATCCCGAAGTTACGGGGCCAATATGCCGAGTTCCTAAACGAAAGTTATCTCGCGCGCCTTAGGTTTTTCACCCCACCTACGTGTGTCCGTTTGCGGTACGTTTACCTCTAGCACAGGTGCATGGGTTTTTCTTGGCTCCCCATACAGTCAGTTCCCCGAGTTGCCTCAGGTCCTCCCCCTTACGGGGCAACATCCACTTCCAATCGGATGATGACCTACTGAAAAGCGTAGCCAAACACATTATACGCACTAAAGATAGTTCCGGAATATTAACCGGATACCCATCGCCTACGTCTTTCGACCTCGGCTTAGG
>BNVZ01000159.1 GCA_025998475.1 Endomicrobiia bacterium
TTGCTGGTATGCTGTTGGGGGCTCCGATATGATCAAAATGCGGCGAGGAACCCTTGGGGATGAACATATTTGGGAACTCCCATATGAAAGCAAAGATACTATTATTAATGAATACCGTATATTTGTTCCTAGGGAAAGAAATCAGTCAGGTAATGTTGTTTGTCACGTGTTTGGCTTAAAAATGGATAGTCAAGTGTTTGGCCTAAAATTTGATAGTCTACCTGATATAATTTTTAAAAAAGACAACACTGGTAATGGTTCTGATGCATGGGTTGTTGGTCCCGATGAAAACTCCACCAAACCAAATAGCTCGAGTTCAGGCTCATCTTCAAGCTCTAGCAGTTCCAGCTCATCTTCAATCTCATCATCAAAGTTACCGTCATCAAGTTCATCAAGCTCTTCATCACCGTCATCACTACCTCCACCACCATCATCATCGTCATCATCATCTAGTCCGTCAAGTACTTCATCACCGTCATCGTCAACATCACCATTGTCAGCACCATTTAGTTCAGCAAGCTCTTCAAGTTCTCCATTGCCATCAGCATCATCACAGATTCAAGAACTCAACACCCTCATCCCCAATCTTAATGACGCCCAGAACCACCATCGCGAGAGCATCACCACTATTTACAATGACATCAGGAATAACTCTATACGCAATGAAATCATCATCATCTTCCACGACTTTAATTCCAAATATAACATATGGTGCCGTTTTATAAGTCGTATCATTAAGATCTATGATGAAGATAAGAAGAATTTTGTTAACCTTATTAAAGCCATTTCTCACTGCCACATCGACTTTTTAGGACGTTCCCGCCTTCTCATTGATATCGAGCCCCTTACCTCCGATCAACGCGCCACATTCATCGAAAGATTACTACTGGACCAGAAAAAGGATAGCGAAAAAGAGAAAGCAAAAGAAGAACGAAAAAAGAAATCAGAAGCAGAAGGACTGACTGCTGTGATATCACCGTCATCTTCAAATGTGACGCCGCAACCCATTACGTCAATGAATTTTACTACCATGAAACTGAAATTTAGCCCTGATGGCGAGGATTGCTACTATGCTGTCGGGGACTCCGATATGATCAAAATGCAGCAACAGACAGAACTTACATGGGAACTCCCACCTGTAAGTGAAGATTTTTTTGTTAATTCATACCGTATATATGTTGATAGAGAAGAAGATCAGTCAGGTAAGGTTGTTTGTCGCGCGTATACCAGAGGTTTTGATTTTCTACCTGATATAATTTTTAAAAAAGACATAACCAATTATGGTTCTGATACATGGGTTGTTAATCCCGATCAAAACTCGCCCAACCAAAATAGTTGGAGTTCAAGCTCATCTTCAAGCTCCAGTGGTTCAAGCTCGAGTTCAAGCTCTAGCAGTTCGAGCTCATCTTCAAACTCATCATCAAAGTCAACAGCATCATCTAGCTCGTCAAGCTCTGAATCACCACCTCAATCTTAAAGACTCATCAGCGCCATCAGCAAACTCATCGATATCAATAAACTCGGCGATACCTTCATTGGCTATCTTGATGAATTGCAACTCTCTAATGACGAGTACGGCCATCTTATATCCATCATCTCTTACTTCAATGAGTCTAATAATGATATAACCATCAAATTCATCAAGAACTCATCAATGCCCTGTCATTATTGCAAGTTCATCTGAATGAGCGCAACGTCACCCCCATTCGCACCAACATATTTGAATTCCTCTTAAAACGAGATCTTACTAATGAGAGCCGTATCGACCTAGTAAATATTATTTGTAAAAACATTAACTGTTATAATTCACATGTAGTCAACCCTAAAATTATCAATGTCCTCAATCACTTTCAAGATGATGTCGATGACCGCACTAACTCCTCAAAATGTACGTATCGAATGAATACACCATCTGTGACATAATTGCCTCAGTGCTCATAGAGGCCAGCCCCGACGGATTAAAGTGCCACGAACTTCTCGTGGCCTTCGATGAATTCCTTTCCCGCGCTGGAACTAATAGATACATAAGAGACACCCTTTCCGAACTTAAATTCATTTCCACTAATAACCGTCTTAATTACTTAAAAAATCACACTACTAAAAATAATTAGCAACAAGTTCAAAGAGCAGATAGTAGAAAAAATATTAAGTCATAAAAAAATAGATGAATGAAGAAGATGAAAATCATATACACGAATAATGACCATCTCAGAGAGTATCAAAACGCCTCTTGACCACATTCACAATATCTGCTTGGTCACCCACTCACTAAAATCCTAAAGCCCTATACAACACCGTGTGTCAACGCATCATCGATTACTTTAATGAGGGAATAAATCGAAGTAAAGAAAAAGTTAAAAATGGCCAAAGCTAATACCAATGTAAGCAAAAGAATAAAAAAGTAGTGGAGGAAAATGAAAGAGT
>BNVZ01000160.1 GCA_025998475.1 Endomicrobiia bacterium
GATAGGGCAAGTAGGTGAGCAAAGAGAAAATTGACTACAGAGAATATTGTAAAGATGATGTTTTGAATACTTTAGGGCAATACCCGAATATATTATCAACTTGAGACAGTTACAATGTCAGTGAAAGCTGTGCATATAGGACGATAGGGCATTCGGATATATTATCACAAGAGAGAGTTACAATGTCAGCAAAAGTTGTGGATATAGACATAGGGTATGCACAAGAAGCATTAATGAGTAGTGGGAATATACTAGATGGGAATAGGTATTGTTAAGGAAAACTAGTTATCGTAAGGAGACAATGTCAGCAAAAGTTGTGGATATAGACATAGAGTATGCACAAGAAGCATTAATGAGTAGTGGGGAATATACTAGATGGGAATAGGTATTGTTAAGGAAAACTAGTTATCGTAAGGAGACAATGTCAGCAAAAGTTGTGGATATAGGACGATAGAGCATTCGAACATATTGTCACAAGAGACAGCTACAATGTCAGCAAAAGTTGTGCATATAGGACTAAAAGCACGTAGAAGAAGTATTAATAATAGTGGGGAATATGCACTAGATGGGAATAGGTATTGATAAACAAAGCGCTAGAAGTAGAAGTAGCAGTGATTATGCTAGAGATTGACACAAAGACCTAAAAAAACAGCGAAAGTGGCAAAGCAAGAAGAAAAAGAGACATACAATAAAGGCATTGGTAGTAGTTAAATTAAAGGCAAGCAAGTAATATGCACAGCGATTGATAGGGCAAGGAGCACGATTTTAGTTTGTTTTAGTAGGCATGTATTTATGCAAAGAAAGACAATAAGATACATGGCAGATACAGGATTTAGGAGGCCTTGACAGAATTGTTCCTTAAGAAACAAGTATAATCAAGGTGTATAAGGGTGTTGGATATTGACACTAAATAGGGCTAAAGCCCGCATGTATCAAAATATCCAACACCACAAGGTAAAAAGCTTGATGAGGTTGCAAATGCGCAAACTTTAGTTTGCAGCATGCAAACAATTGAAAGCAAGAAGCTAATTACTCAAATTACAAAGGATTGCATATGCCCTTATACACTTAAATTTATTGGCATTGACGTATCAAAAAACAAATTAGATGTTTATGAAACAAAAAACAATCAGTATTTTACACTAGCTAATGACAAAGAAGGTATTCATTCTTCATTTAGCAAGATCAAGCGTAATCAACAACAGTTAGTCTTAATAGATTTAACAGGTGGCTATGAAGCTGAAGTTGTCAAAGAATTCACAGTTTGTGGTTACAACGTTCATAGTCGCAAGGGCGTAAAGTGAAACAATTTATGTCAAGTACGCACCAAAAAGCAAAAACAGACTGAAATAGACGCAGAAGTGTTAACAATATATGGATCAAAATGCAAGAGACTTTAATATTATATCAACAACCAAAGCAATCAATTAAAAGAGCTTATAAGCCACCCGAGAAGATCTTAAAGAGATGTTTGCAAAAAGAACAATCCTAAAGGACATTTTGGCGGGTAAAGTAGCTAGGAGTCCATAAGAATAATCATTGAAGCATTACTCAAGCAACTAGAAGGTATAGAGCAAGAAATCAAAGAGCGTATGGACAAAGACGAACAATTAAAGGCAAAAGCAAAAGCAATAAGTTCAGTAAAGTCAGTAGGAGAAAAAACAACAATGACCTTATTAGCACTAATGCCAAAATTACAAAGCTATCGCAAGAGAAATTGCTGCTTTAGCTTGTATTGCTCTTTTGCGCAAATGAAAGTGGTAAGACTTTCAAAAGGCGTAGAACTTCTGTTGGACGACACTTGTTAAACGAATGCTGTTTATGTGCGCTTTGGTTGCTATTAAATCCAACAATGTCTTAAAAGCCTTCTATCAAAAACTGACAAGTAACGGTAAACTTAAAATGCTTGCTATTGTTGCTGTTATGCGTAAATTATTAGTCATTATTAATAATTGTTGTTAACAGTTTTAGCTTGATTAGGTCTTATGTGAACGCCTAATTATACTTCCTTTTAAGGTCTTTTTATCCACTTTTTTTAAGTGGGTTGATGCATACAAACACACTAGTTCTAAAAAAAGAGATCAAAGAAACACCCACTGACAAAAGAAGATAAAGAGTTAAATAGAAAGATTTATCAGATGATTATAGTAGAAAACATTAAAGTATTTGTTAAAAGGTTCAAAATAGTCTAAAGATAGATAAGTAATAGCAGAAGACGCTTTGGACTGCGATTTAACTCAGGGTTTCAGGTATTTGTAATCTTGAATTTAACACTTAGTTGTGCGGGAGGTCTAATATATGTTTGATATTTTACACTAAAGTGTTTTACAGTGGTTTCTTAGATGGGTTTGTTTTTGTAGGTAACTGCGTTGACTTGCGTTGGTTGCTTCATCTTTTTTCCTAGCAATATCAAAAGAAAG
>BNVZ01000161.1 GCA_025998475.1 Endomicrobiia bacterium
AAACAAACACTAAAAAGCTGACAAAAGAAGATAAGGAGTTAAATAGAAAGATTTATCAGATGATTATAGTAGAAAACATTAAAGTATTTGTTAAAAGGTTTAAAGATGTAGTATGTATCCATAAGTGCCGATAGTACAGAATAGATACAGAAACCGTAAAAGACGCTTTGGACTGCGATTTAACTTGAGTTTCAGGTATTTGTATTCTTGAATTTAATACTCAAAGTTGTACAAGAGGTCTAGTGTTTATATGAGAATTCATTGCTTGGTTTGGCTCGAAAAAACAAACAAATAAGTATAAAGAAAAAAAATAAAATGTGAGAAAGCAAAGGATTAAAATGAAGAATATAAACGATAAACAACGGTGTATGTTTTGCAACAAGGGAGGTCCAAGTAAGCTTGTTGGTGATGATAATGGACATTATATTTGTTGGGAATGTGCAAAAAATGCAGTGGACATTCTTAATGATTTTGGCGACAGAGAGGAATTTAAAGCGCCTACAAAACTGCTTAAACCAAGCGAAATAAAAGAAGTTCTTGATTCTTATATCATAGGACAGGAACACGCTAAGAGGATTTTGTCTGTGGCAGTGTACAATCATTATAAAAGATTAGAAACAGTTGCTACTGCTGTAAAAGGTGATGTTGAACTTCAGAAGTCTAATGTTTTGCTTATAGGTCCTACGGGCACAGGAAAAACACTTTTAGCTCAAACCATGGCAAGAATCCTTAACGTACCATTTTCTATTGCAGATGCAACCACTTTGACTGAAGCTGGATATGTCGGAGAAGATGCTGAAAATATACTTTTAGGGCTTATACAAAATGCAAGCTTTAATATCAAAAAAGCGGAAAAAGGTATAATATACATCGACGAAATAGATAAAATTTCAAGAAAGTCTGATACTCCTTCAATCACCAGAGATGTCTCCGGGGAAGGTGTTCAGCAGGCTCTTTTAAAAATTCTTGAGGGTACGATTGCAAACGTTCCTCCTCAGGGCGGAAGAAAACATCCTCAGCAGGAATATTTGCAAATAGACACCACAAATATTTTGTTTATCTGCGGTGGAGCTTTTGACGGTCTTGCAAAAATAGTAGAAACAAGGTTATCAAAGAAAACTTTAGGTTTCATAACTGATGGTAGCGACAATAGAGATAATTTTAAGGATGCAGATTTTTCGCTTTCTAAAGTCGAAACCCAGGATTTAATAAAATTTGGATTGATACCAGAATTTGTAGGGAGAGTTCCTGTTGTGTCGACATTGAATCATTTATCGAAGGCAGATCTTGTCCATATTTTAACAGAGCCTAAAAATGCTTTGGTAAGACAATATAAGAAAATGTTCCAGATTGAAAATGTCGAGCTTGAGTTTGAGAATGACGCTCTAGAAGAGATTTCAGAAAAATCTCTAAAAAAAGGTTCTGGGGCAAGAGGTTTAAGGTCAATTGTGGAAGGTCTTTTGCTTGACACTATGTTTGATATTCCCAGTGATCCTACGATTGTAAAATGTAGGGTTACAGCTGAAACCGTACTAAAAGATGAAAAACCGCAGCTTGTGCGTAAAAACAAAGAGGAGACTGCATGAGCGAATTGGACAGATTTACTGAGAATTTAAAGATTCCGGATTCACTGCCTCTTCTTCCTGTAAAGGATATTATCTTGTATCCTACGAAGGTTCTTTCTCTTGCTGTAGGTAGAGAAAAGTCTATAAGGGCTTTAGAGGAATCCATGTCGACAAATAGACTTATTCTTGTCGTCACTCAAAAAAATATTCAGGTTGAAGATCCTACGCCTGATGATATTTATAATATAGGGACGATATGCGAGGTTCTTCAGATATTTAGAATGCCAGACGGTACCTTAAGACCTCTTGTTGAGGGCATAAACAGAGCGCAGTGGACGGATTTTAAATCAAATGATAAAGGCTATATTGAGGTAGGTATAAAAGTTTTTGACGAGAAAATAGAAACAACGCCTGAATCTGAAGCTATTACAAGACGCGCAGTTTCTCTTTTTGAGCAATATGTAAAACTAAGTCCTAGAATGCCTATGGAAATTTCTTTTTCTGTAAGTAATATTACAGATACGTCAAGACTTGCAGATACTATAGCATCTCATCTTGTCATAAGAAATAACGATAAACAATCAGTCCTTGAACTTGTAAATCCTATTGAACGTTTAGAAAAAATTATACAGGTACTTAATTCTGAAATAGAAATATTAAATATTGAGAGACGTATTCAAAGCAGAGTAAGAAATCAAATAGGAAAAACGCAAAAAGAATATTATCTTACGGAACAGATGAAAGCTATTCAAAAAGAGCTTAAGCAAAAGGACGATGTCCAAAAGGATGCTGATGAACTTAAAAAA
>BNVZ01000162.1 GCA_025998475.1 Endomicrobiia bacterium
GAGGTTGGGGTGAGAGAGGGTTTTGATGAAGTTGCGGCGGTGGTCGTCGGAAAGGCCGGGGTGAACGAGGGCTTCGATGAAGTTGAGGCAGCAGTCGTCGGGGGTGAGGTCGGGGTGAGAGAGGGCTTTGATGAAGTTGGTGCGGTCGTCGTCGGTGAGGTCGGGGTGAGAGAGGGCTTTGATGAAGTTGGTGCGGTCGTCGTCGGAGAGGTTTAAGTCAGAGAGGGTTTTGATGAAGTTGGTGCGGTCTTCGTCGGGGAGGTTTAAGTCAGAGAGGGTTTTGATGAAGCGGAGGTGGTCATCGTCGGGGAGGTCTGCGGAGGTGGTCATCGTCGGGGAGGTCTGCGGAGGTGGTCATCGTCGGGGAGGTCTGTTGATGAGCTACTTGAACTGTTCGAGCTTAAGCTTGAAGATGAGCTTAAACTACTTGAACTTACACTGCTTAAAATTGGATTTGGAGTTGGTATTGTTGATAGCTGTTGGTTGTCTGTCTCTCCTTCTACTTTTTCTTCTTTCTTTTTCTCTTCTTCTTCTTTCTTTTTCCTTGCTTCTTCTTCTTCCTCTTCTTTCAATTTTTTTTCATATTCATCTTCTTCTTCCTTTTTCTTTGCTTCTATTTCTTCTTTCTTTCTAGCTTCTTCTTCTTTCTTTTTCCTTGCTTCTTCTTCTTCTTTCCTTTCCTCTTTTTCTATTTTTGCTGCTTCAAGATCTTTGATCTTTTTGTCTGCATCAATTTTTGCTGTTTCAAGATCGTTGATCTTATTATCGGCAGCTGTTTTTGCTGTTTCAAGATCGTTGATCTTTTTGTCTGCATCAATTTTTGCTGCTTCAAGATCTTTGATCTTATTATCGGCAGCTGTTTTTGCTGTCTCCAGTCTTTCAATTTTTCTGTCAATTTCAGCTTTATGTTCTTTTTTAGCTTCTTTTGCTTTTTTCTTTTCTTCTTCGGCTCTTTTTTGTACTTCTTCTACTTCTCTTATTTTCTCTGGAGTAGCAGTCCTTCTGTTTACAAGGCTCGCGTTCTTTTTATCGCAGGAACTTAAAACCAAAAAACCAAGTAAAATAAATGAAGATGAATTTAATAATTTTGTTTTCTCATAATGTTTTCTCTGTCTTAGTTCTTGAGGATGAAATTAATAATCTTGTTTTTGTCATAATGTTTCCTCTATCTTAGTTTTTTTGACGTAGTAGGCTTATAGCACCGCAAGTTCAACAACTAGCACTGGAAGAACGTTCTACAACTTTCCACGGCTTGTGTCAAGTGTTGGTATCATATCGTGTAAAATGACACGAAAAAAGAATGAATCTCCGCACAAAGCTTTGCACATTTTTATTGCACCACTACTAACTTAAAAAACCCTCTAGTTTTCTCATCCCTCCCTACGCATATTTTTAATAAATATCACAACTAGTCTGTATCTGTGTCACTTGATCCATGTCACTATTGCACTGGTCTGTATATGTATCTGTATCGCTCAAGCTCTCAAACTTGAACTTTATCTGCTCGAACTGCTCGATGAAGAACTGATTGAACTAGCTGTTAAGTTCTTTAGCTCACTTTCTAGCTTTGTCGGCCAAGATTTGGGCTATTTTATCGGCGGTGATGGCGGCGATGGAGTGAGCACGTCATCAGTGTTTTCGGGGAGTTTTTTGATGAGCCCGTAGAGATGGTCAATCTATTTCTAGTAGTTTGCTTTCTTTTTCTTCTTCTTTGTCTTCACCTTTCTTCTTCTTTTCTTCACCTTCCTTTTCTTTTTCTTTCACTTCGTCTTTTTTCTGCGTTGTTGATTGTTCTTGTTGTTGCCGTAGTTTAGAAATGTATTCGCTGCGCTGTTTTCGGGGAAGTTTGAGAAGATCGGTGACAATGGTGTTGCGGTGGTTGATGAACAAGTTGTTGCGGTGAGAAAGGGCTTTGATGAGATTGATTGAGTACCCGTAGGAGTCGTTCTTGACGAGTTTAAAGACGTCACTGAGGAAAAAGAGGTCGTGGGAGTCACGGGGGGGGTCAAAATGAGAAAAGATTCTGATGACTTCATTGCTGACAGATTTAAGGCCTTGGCAAGTGTAAAGATAGACGAGTTTATTGCGTTCGTTGAATTCGGCATCGGCGAGTTTGGGGATGGCCTCGAAAAGGGGTTGAATACTTGGCGGCCAAGTTGATGATGTTGATGGTGATGAAGAGCTTGACGAACTAGATGATGATGCTGTTGATGGTGATGGTGATGAAGAACTTGATGAACTAGACGATGGTGCTGTTGATGATGATGATGATGAAGAAGAGCTTGACGAACTAGATGATGTCGGCGTTGATGATGAGCTTAAACTCGAACTACTTGAGCTTGA
>BNVZ01000163.1 GCA_025998475.1 Endomicrobiia bacterium
TATTTTATACTTAGATATGCCTGATTTTATATACGCAAAGTATTCGTTTTTTGTGTGATTCTTGCCATTAAACTTTTAGAATTCATGAAAAAATTTCAAGATTTATATGCTATAATAACTATGCTGCAGAATAATATTAGGGGAAGATTGTGAAAACATAAACAATGTTAAGCGTATTTGTTAGGTTAAGATAACGTGGCTGTAATAAAATTTGAACTTTGACTTAAAATATTTTTATTAAAAGGATTTTGCCTTATGTCGTATCTTGGGTTAGCTAGAAAATTTAGACCTCAAAATTTTGATGCAGTTATTGGACAGAAGTATATATCACAGACTCTTAAGAACGCAATTTCTGAAAATCGTATTGCACATGCATATTTATTTAGCGGACCCAGAGGTTGCGGTAAAACAACTATGGCAAGAATTCTTGCTAAAGCGTTGAATTGTAAAAACGGTATTATAGCTGAGCCTTGTGGGGTATGCGACAATTGTTTGGATATTTCAAAAAGTTCAAGCGTTGACGTGCTTGAAATTGATGGAGCGTCAAACAACGGTATAGACGAGATAAGGGCTTTAAGAGAAAATGTAAAATTTTCAAGCGCTAATTCAAAATATAAGGTTTATATTATAGATGAGGCTCATCAGATAACCGCGCAAGCTTTTAACGCTTTGCTTAAAACGCTTGAAGAACCCCCATCGCATGTAGTTTTTATTATGGCTACAACGGAGCAACATAAAATTCCCGTTACTATTCTTTCAAGATGTCAGAGATACAGATTTAAACTGATATCAAGCTCTGAAATGTCTGCGGCAATAAAAAATATAGGACAAAAAGAAGGTTTTGAGATAGATGATGAAGCTCTAAATATAGTTACTGCGGCTTCAGATGGTTCTATGAGAGATGCTTTAAGTCTTTTAGACCAGGCTGTTTCTTCAAATACTGGTAAAGTAACAGGTGAATACGTAAGAGGTCTGCTTGGACTTCTTCCAAAAGATATTATCGCTTCAGTTACGGAAAGTATAGCAAAGAGCGATATCTGGACCATTCTAAAGACAGTTAAAGAAATTACAGAACAGGGATATAATATTTTGCAGTTTGCAAGAGATTTGAGAGATCATCTAAGACAAGTTATGGTTTATTCAATAAATCCTGCAATCGCGGAAATTTCTTCTGAAGATAAAAAACTTTTTGATACTCAAAAAAGTTTATTTACCGTTGAGCGTCATGTACGTATGAATAATCTTTTGTCAAAAGCTCTTGAGGAAATGCGCTGGCACGACCAACCGAGAATTCTCGTTGAAATATATCTTCTAAAAATGTCGGAGCCGTATTATAATGTTGGTGAGCTTATAAGCAGGATAACAGAGTTGGAGAAAAATATTAAAATTGATAACAGCTCCAAGCCTTCCTTTGAGCGGCAGTCCGAGTTGCATAGAGAAGAAGGAAGGGTTGTTAATGAAATTTCTGATAGCCTAGATTTAATAGATGTGTGGAATGAAATTATAAGCGAAATAATAAACAAGCACCCTCTTACGGCGCAGCCATTAAAAAATGCGTTAATTAAAGTTCTTGGAGATTTGTCTATACAGCTTACGGTAGCCAATCAGTTTAATTATGATGGTGTTATGGAGTTTAAAGAGCAAGTTTTAAAACTTTTCAAAAAAAAAACAGGATTAAATATAGTATTTAAGGTTAATGTTGAAAAAAACGTATCTCCGAAACTGACACAGGAAGATGTAATTGTAAAAGAAAAAAAAGATTCTGCCGCTGCTGAATATGCAGTTGAAGAAGATTTTAAGGAAACGACAAAAACTGCAGTTCCTAAACATATAGAAGAAATAGCAAAAAAGTTTGACTCAACTGCAAAAAAATGTAACTCTTAGGTTAAATAAATATGAACAGACCGCAGCCCATAGAAAAGATGGTTGAAATAGTAAAAAAACTGCCTGGGGTGGGTCCTAAAATGGCTGAACGTCTTAGTTATCATATACTAAAAATGCCTCGAGATGAAGTTAACAGACTTATAGATTCTATACAGAAAGCAAGACAAACAATGAAAAGTTGTGGTATTTGCTGTAATTTAAGCGAGTATGATCCGTGTCCTGTATGTTCCGATTCTACAAGAGAACATGATACTGTATGTGTTGTTGAAACCCCTCAGGATTTAATAGCAGTAAGTAAGGTTAAAGACTATAAGGGTCTTTACTTTGTGCTTGGGGGGGCATTGTCGCCCCTTGATGCGGTTGGCCCTTGCGACATAAGGGTTGATAAGCTAATAAAAAG
>BNVZ01000164.1 GCA_025998475.1 Endomicrobiia bacterium
TTTATTGATCAAAATGGTATGATTAAAATTCGCTATAGAAATGTCGAAATAGCTATGTTTAACAAAAATGAAATCAGGATTCCCGGAGAACACAATGCTGAAAATTTTTTGGCTGCAATTTGTTCGTGTATGAGTATCTGCAAGGATTATTCAGAAAAATTTATTAATTCAGTAAGATATGTTGCCAGAAGTTTCGCGGGTGTCGAACATAGAATAGAATTCGTTGATGAGATTAACGGTGTAAGATTTTACAACGATTCTATTGCTTCTAGTCCAACCAGAACAATCAAAGGTGCTCTTTCGGTTTTTAAAGATAATAACGTAATTTTGATCGCCGGCGGATACGATAAAAAGCTGCCTTTCGATGAATTGGCAAGTGTAATTTGTCAAAGAGTCAGAGCCTTGGTTTTGTTAGGAGATTCTGCTCCAAGAATTGACGAAGCCGTTAGAAAAATTTCAAATAGAGGCGTGATTATGTATGCAAAGTCTATGAATATCTAAATGGTTGGGTGAAACATTGGTAATAACAGAAATTTGTGGACTTTTTTGCATCGAAGCGAGTTGAAAGCTTGAAAGCTCAACAACGGCAATGCTGTTTCTTTTCATTTTATTAACTTGGGAAATTATCGGGGTGCCTATATTCCCGCCGATAAAGGCATCTAAACCCATTTTTTTAAGAATTGCATAAATAAGTGTTGTAGTTGTGGTTTTGCCATCGCTCCCGGTTATGCCGCAAATTTTGCACGGGCATACATCAAAAAAAAGTTCAATTTCGGAGCTTATCTTTACGCCGTGATTTTTAGCTGAAACCAATTCTTGGCAAAAATAAGAAATACCAGGAGAACGGAAAATGATATCAGCGTCTAAATCTTCTAAATAATTGCTGCCAAATCTGGATTTTACTTCAAAATTCTTAACACTAAAGTTCGTAACCTGTTCGTCGGCATCGCGAATTTCGAAAGCAATTCCATTTTCATCCAATATTTTGGCCAAAGCAAGGTTACTCCTGCCTAAACCTAAAAGAATAATTTTTTTATCTTGTAAAAACTTAAAATTCACACGCTGCCTGCGATATTAAAAAATTTTTTAAAATGATATTATCACCGGCAAATTTTTATTTTGCAAATAGATTTTTTGCTTCAAAACACGTGAAAATTGTAATTTTAATTGTGCAAAGAAATTTTACAAGTTAATACTAATTCGACAATTTATTTTTGCACAGCAATCAATTGTTATAGCAATTTGATTTTAAGTTGAGAAAAAATTCAGCCTAACTTGGCCGTATATGGGTTTTTCACGTAATCGTAACCAAAAACAATCCAAAACTTGACTAAAATTGCATAATAGCTTCGAAATCTTTAAAAAACAGAAATATTTTCTCTTAATCAAGAGTTGATGGGAAAATTTTATACTTATTCGAAATGAAATTTTGGATTTTGTAGAAATTTAAGAAACAGTCGTCTATAGCCATTCCGATTTAAAATAAGCCTTGATAGCAGCTTGGATTGTTAAGTAATTTTTAGAATTTAAACGTAACCAATTTTTTAAATTCGCCCATAGTTTTTCGATCTTATTTTTGTCCGGAGAATATGGCGGAAGCCAAACGATGTGGCATTTATAAAAGTGTGCGATTTTTTCGAGTTCTGATTTTCTGTGAAAACTGGCGTTATCCATTATGATTATGCTATTTTCACGTAAAATTGGGCAAAGTTCATATTCGAACCAAACTTGAAAAAACACCGCAGTCATCGCCCAATCTTACATTCTAACCGCGACTGATTTTCCGTTAATTTGACCCGCGACGATATTTATTCGCTTGAATTTTCGTCCGGGCTTGGGAAGAAAAACTCTTTCTCCAATTTTCGAACGGCCGTAATGTCTTGCTGTGAACTTATCGACGCCACACTTGTCAACATAGACAATATCTGTGTTCTGTGGCATCGGTTTAGACATTTTTTCATCAAATTCTTGGCGTTTTATTTCATCCCTTTCGATGTAAAAGGTCTCTTTTTTTTAAGGTGATTCCAATCCGTTCCAAAGCGTCAAACGCGCCGGATGTAGAACCACCAAATTTTTCCGCTATTTCTGAAAGCATTGCGTCGGGATGTTCTTTAATGTAAGCCTCAAGTTCTTCGGCGGGGAATTTTGTCGCGGTTCTCCTTTTTAACCGATTTTCTAAACTTCCTGTTTCATTTAAGAGTTTTTTCCACGCTTTTATCGTGCTTATACTTACACCCAATTCCTTATGCGCTTCCTCATAAGTATGTCCCTTCGCGAGGT
>BNVZ01000165.1 GCA_025998475.1 Endomicrobiia bacterium
ATCAAAGAAGTATGCGGGTATCTGCTAATTACAATTGTGATAGAAAAATAACAGGAGTAAGCAATGAAAAATAACAGGAGAAATCAATGAAAAAGAAAAAAGTAATAAGTGCAATTGTTTTGTTTGGTCTTGCGTTAAGTTCGTGCAAAGGTTGTCCTAGTCCTGACCACGAACATGATCCTATAAAGAGGGATGCTTCTGTTAGCCCTAAAGACACGGAGAAAGATAAGTTTTATTCTGATGCTGAGGTGGCTTGTGATGCTTCTAAAGAGGCTCTTGGTAAGGCTAGAGAGATTGCTACCGGCGGCAATCATAATACGTTGGATGAGGCTCGGGCTTGGAAGGATTCTGCTGAGGCTCTTGATAAGCTTGCTTTGATTTTGGATAGAGGTGAGTCTAAGAATTGGGAATTTAGAGCTATAATAATCGATGACTATTATGGTATTATTAGTCCGGAAGGTTGTAGAACTCTTGCTAGACGGGCGCGGGCGAAGGCGGAGTCAATTAGGGTTGCTATACAAAGAAGAGATAGAGAAAGAACTGACCTTCTTGCACGTTTCGTTGTTCAACCTACTAGGCAACAGCCTAGGAGAGTTAATTGTGGTATTTGCTTTGATGACTCTTGTGAAAATCCTGCACAATGTCCGGCATGTAACAACCAATTTTGTTACAATTGTATAGCCGGATGGTTAAACAGCGCAGGAGATTCATGTCCTGTATGCAGAGCAAGATAATCATTACTGAACTGACACAGAATTAAGAAAAATCAATAAAAAAGAAATTTGTTTGGTCTTGCGTTAAGTTCGAGTGAATGTTGTCATAAAGACAAACATGATACTCTAGATAGGAACACTCCTGATAGCCCTAAAGAGATTAGTCAAACTACAGCTCTAGATCCAGACGATCTCGACGCCCCCTGCTACCGTTGCCGCCAGAAAGACCTTCGTTACGCCTCCAAAGCTCTCAAACACACCGTCGTCGCCGTTTATCAACGGAACTATCCATGCTAACGTAGACGTCTTCAATACCGCCAAAACCTTCACCACCGCCACCACCGCCGCCCACGTCGCCGCTCACGACCTCGCTGCCACCCTCACCGCCGCTCCCACCACCCGCACTGTCATCAACTCTATCTTCCGTGATCGCTTCAGCTTCTCCGACGAAGACCGCCGCCGCTTCTTCCATACCCCCTCTTCTGCCCGCGACTTCTTTGCCGATCTCAGTGCCAGTGACCGCGCCCGCAGACTCGAGGCCATCCGCAACTTCATCGGCGGCAGCACCATCCACACCGCCGCTTACGCCGCCGCTCACGCCGCCCACGTCGCCGCTCGCGACCGCTACCGTGACCTTGAAACCACCTACAAAACCTTCACCGCCGCCATCGCCACTGCATATTTTGTTACCGCCTTTGCAGAATACGCCGTCGCTAAAGTTGTTGAAAGAAAGAATGCCAATTGTCATTGCAATTGCTCTCCCGACGCCTGCGCCGCCAACAACAGCATCTTCGGCGACTTCTTCAGCAACCACACCTTCTCCAGGTACCACCTCTCCATCCAACTCGACACCAGCGCCCTCGCCGACCCCTACGCCGCCCCCACCTACAAACTTGCCAGCAAAGCCCAACAACTGAGAATTTCAAGATCTAATCGTTTTATTTTTTGACAGCTGGAAATTTATGATATCTTTTTTGAAAAGCCCATAGATAATACTAGATGACACCACTAATAATGTCACAAGCAATTTTGTCACTTTTTGTCACTATTGTATAGCCAAATGGCTTAAGAGAGTACGCGTGGTTAAGAGTACATGGTTTAAGAATGCTATTTTGTCACTTTTGTCACTATTGTATAGCCAAGTGGTTTACAAGCGATTTTGTCACTTTTGTCTATTGCAAAGCCCGTGGTTTAAGAGTAGATAGTAAAATAAATCAAACACCAAAAAACAACAGTAAAACGACAGCCAAGTACTAGAGTTTCTAGACAGATCTTACACAGTTGCCTGTTAGACAGTAAAACGACAGCCAAGTACTAGAGTTTCTAGACAGATCTTACACAGTTGCCTGTTAGACAGTTGGAATAGAATGCGCAAGTAGGCAAATCCATTTAACATGGATGCTTGCTTTGGCGAGTGTGACAAATAGCATGGATACTTGCTTTGGTGAGTGTGACAAATAACATGGATACTTGCTTTCACAAGTATAACAAACAAAAAAAACGTCGTACTTAGTACTGTTGTTATTATGACGGCAATCTTTAAAC
>BNVZ01000166.1 GCA_025998475.1 Endomicrobiia bacterium
ACGCCACCATCGTTTAGTTCATCAAGCTCTTCATCACCATCACCATCATCATCTAGTTCGTTAAGCTCTTCATCACCACCATCATCAACATTATCATCGTTAGCACCATTTAGTTCATCAAGCTCTTCATCACCATCACCATCATCATCGTCACCAACATCTAGTTCATCAAGCTCTTCAAGCTCTTCATCACCATCATCGTCAACATTATCATCAGCACCAGCAGCAGAAGCAACATCGAGTAGTTCAAGCTCAAGCGGTTCAAGCCCAAGTAGCTCGAGTTCAAGTAGTTCAATCTCTAGTCCAAGCAGTTCAAGCTCAAGTAGCTTGAGTTCAAGCTCAAGCTCAAGCTCAAATCCAATGCCACCACCCATTACCGCAGAAAATTGGAATACCTTAAAATTGCATACTATCACTAATGGCAAGGACTGCTACTATACAGTCGAGAACTCCGATGACAAGTATAAATTGTCATTTTGGCATGTTTGGAAATTGCCGTATAACATTATCAAAGCATTACCAAATGATTCACGCCATATACACGTCGATAAGAATAGGATTCGAAAGGGAAGTAGGATTCGGTGTACCGTGTATAAGAAGGAAAGAGATTTTTCCAGACGAAGGAACTTGTTTTAGAGTTCAGAGAAGACAGCTCCGATGATGGTTTCGTTAACTGGATTGCGGATAAAGATTCAAATTCGTTAAGCTTAAGTAACCCGAGTTTAAGCTTACCTTCAAGCTCAAGCGGTTCAAGCCCAAGTAGCTCGAGTTCAAGCAGTTCAATCTCTAGTCCAAGCAGTTCAAGTTCAAGCAGTTTTACATCGAGCCCAAGCTCGAGTTCAAGCTCACCGACGACCGCCGCCGCTTCATCAACGCCCTCCTGACCCCGACATCACCTACGATGACTGCTTCAACCTCATCCAACAATTCCTCTACCCTTGACAGGTGGTGGGAAAACAGATACAAACTAGCGGTGTTAGAGGAATGAGAAAACTATAGGGTTTTTTAAGTTAGTAGTGGTACAATAAAAATGTGCAAAGCTTTGTGCGGAGATTCATTTTTTTTTCGTGTCATTTTACATGATATGACGCCAACACTTGACACAAGCCGTGGAAAGTTGTAGAACGTTCTTCTAGTGCTAGTTGTTGAACTTGCGGTGCTATAAGCCTACTACGTCAAAAAAAACTAAGATAGAGAAAACATTATGACAAAAACAAAATTATTAAATTCATCCTCAAGAACTAAGACAGAGAAAACATTATGACAAAAACAAAATTATTAAATTCATCTTCATTTATTTTACTTGGTTTTTTGGTTTTAAGTTCCTGCGATAAAAAGAACGCGAGCCTTGTAAACAGAAGGATTGCTACTCCAGAGAAAATAAGAGAAGTAGAAGAAAGAGAAAAAGCAAAAGAAAAAGCAATAGAAGAACAGAAAAGGAAGGAAGACGAAGAAAGAGCAACACTTACAGGACAAATCACAGCACTTGAACATGAAAATGCAACACTTACAGACCAAAAAGCAGTACTTGGACAAGAAAAGACAGAACTTACAGGACAAATTGCAGTACTTGGACAAGAAAAGACAGAACTTACAGGACAAATTGCAGTACTTGGACAAGAAAATGCAACACTTGCAGGACAAATTGCAGTATTGGACAAGAAAAGACAGAACTTACAGGACAAATTGCAGTACTTGGACAAGAAAATGCAACACTTGCAGGACAAATTGCAGTACTTGGACAAGAAAAGACAGAACTTACAGGACAAATTGCAGTACTTGGACAAGAAAATGCAACACTTGCAGGACAAATTGCAGTACTTGGACAAGAAAAGACAGAACTTACAGGACAAAGAACACCAGTACCAGAACCACCAACAGGAACAGCAACAGGAGCAGGCGAAGGCGGAGGCGAAGGTAAGGCAGGATCACCAACAGCAACAGGAACAGGAGCAGGAACAACAGGAACAGGAACAGGAACACCAACACCAACAGGAACAGGAACACCAACACCAACAGGAACAGCAACAGAAGCAGGAACAGAAGCAGGAGCAGGAACAGAAACAGGAACAGAAGCAGGAACAGGAATAGGAACAACAACACCAACAGGAACAGGAACACCAACACCAACAGGAACAGGAACACCAACACCAACAGGAACAGCAACAGAAGCAGGAACAGAAGCAGGAGCAGGAACAGAAACAGGAACAGAAGCAGGAACAGGAATAGGA
>BNVZ01000167.1 GCA_025998475.1 Endomicrobiia bacterium
TAGATGTTGTAAAAAATATAAAAGATATTGCAATAGTTGATGCTTCTATTGAGTCGCATATGCTTGATATTCTTACATACAGACTATCTGCAAAAATTAATGCTAAAACAGGAAAAAACAGCTATATAATTGCCGGAAGGTCTTGTCTTGCAGGCGATATTTTTGGCGAATATAAACTTTTGAATAAGCTTAAAGTTGGCTCTGTTGTACGTTTTGTTGATGCCGCAGGATATACAATGGTTAAGAAAAATTGGTTTAATGGTCTTGAAATGCCATCAATTGTTGTTAAAAGACTCAACGGGAAAGTGGAAATTATTAGGAAGTTTTTATACAACGACTTTTTAAGTGATTTGTCATAATCAAATCACTTTAAGTTGCGTCATAACAAAAAAGAAAATAAGTTTTTGTTAAAAGATGATATAAAAGAGATGATTTTTGCCAAGCTCATCATATTCTCGAAACTACGGTATAGAGAACAAAAAATTGAAGACTAAAGAGGAAGATAACGTTGATTTTATATTTAGCACTCTAGAGGAAACGAAAACCTCAATATTTATTTATTTAATTTTGTATTTGTTAAGATTATTTTCTAATTTTATTGATAATGGCCCCGATGTCATTCCCGCAAAAGCGGGAATCCATGTTTAAAACAAACATCAACAAGAAAATTGTGCTTCAATTATTGATAATATTGATAATTTGGAAGAAATTAAATATTGGGCACGAAATGTTGAAAAGGTGCTTATTTTTGTTTTCTCTGCCTACTTCGACAGACAGATTCTATCCTGTTTTATAGCATTGTAAACAACGATATAATTCTAGCTGTGAAATATAAAGCAGAACATTTGTTATCAAACGACGATACTAAAGAGAAACAAAATGTTGGCAAACTATGGCAGAAAAAAGCAACGGCAAGTGTTTTTTTTTCTAGGCTCAAAAAAAATTTGGCTCGACAAATTATTGACAAAATGAAAGACTAGCAGCATAATCAAGGTAACAAAAACAACTATAAATATTTTGTCGCAAGAAATAATCAATAAAAAAGTAACAGGCAAATATCGATACTTATATCTATGCTGAAATTATAATGATAGAATACTCCAATGTTTGAGAGTATGGTTAGATAAGTTAAATAATATAAATATCTCATTTTTTTAGTGGGGGGGGTTGTTTGTATGTTTTGAAAGATCGTAAAGATGCGGTTATTTTTGTATTTGTTACTAATTTCAGTTTTCAGTAATTTTTTCGTTAAGAATTTGATACCATGATGAAGCAAATATGAAAAATTAGAAAATTTATGCAGTATTGTTGGAGATTATGATGTCGGTTTTCTTAAATTTGATAAAATGCTACAATAAATTAAATGACCCTCCACACAGCAAGACGTGCGGTATCAGCAGTGGAAATTGAAGAGCTGTAATTGTTGCTGTAGATCTTTGACCCCATGTTTAGCAACATAGCCCAAGAGTCCCTTCTGTTTCCTACTTGCTACTGTTGCAATAAAGTCATCGCTCCAACGCCGCCACCCACAAAGTTCTTTTTTTAAATCAATTGACGGCAAAACATCTCTCGTGCTGTTATACTTTTAATAACTTGTATTATTTGGCATTGGTGAGAACTTTGGGCTGCAACTTAATGGGTAATGGGTGATTGCCTTCTATTTCCGATTTGCTCAAAACTCTATGTTTGCAGCGTTACAAAATTTCTTTTGTTATTTGAATTACTATTACAACGCTAAATATTACCAAATATAGCTTTTCTTATGCTTTTAGGCGTACAAAATGATAGTGTATCTTATATGCACTATGCTGTCTGCTTTTTCAAGCGTTTCCATAGCCTAATTGTACTACTTTAAGCGGTTTGCGCACAGCTTGCTTGCGGGATAATAGTTTAACAATTAATGGAAAGCAGTTTAATGGAAGAAGATCTAAAGTTCTCGTTGTATCACAAAAATTACGCAAAAGATTACACATAGGATCGATATATTTAAATGACTCTACAACATTATTTTGTTCAAGCGTTGAAAGGTCAAAAGATTCAAGGTTGTTGATAGAACCTAAGTTATACAAGACTATACTTACAGAGTCTAAACGTTTTGGAAGATTACTTCGCTGCTATCAGATGTAGCAAATCATGAGGCAATAAGGATACATGCTGGTAACACTTACGTTGATTCTACTGGATGTATTTTAGTTGGTGATCTTGTAAGCGATGGTGTTATCAAACATTC